>JBBRJW010000541.1:0-3327 GCA_038218705.1 Chthonomonadales bacterium
CCTGGCGGCCACGGTTCGCAAACACTCGAGGGTCATCTCACGAGTGTTATAGCTGACGACAATTACCGAAACCAGGGGTTGAGCGCTCACCGGTGCCTCCCGCCTAACAACAGCCTACGCGATGCTCTCGATAACCCGGGCGATCGCGGCTACCCGCGCGTCCCAGGTGTGAAGGCGAGCCTCCGCACGGCGCGCTCCTCGGAGGTGCGGAGGCTCGTGGGCCGCGCCCAGGAGCGCACTCAGGAAAGCGGCAGGCGAATCTGCAATGCAGACGAGCTCCGGATAGTCTCGAAATCCTGCAACGCTGGTGGATACGATGGGCTTCCCCACGGCCAGGTACTCGAAAAGCTTAATAGGGTTTAGGCTCTCCGTGAAGGGTGTCACCCGGTGAGGCGTGATGCAGACATCGAACGCGCGCATAAGCCCCGGAAGGTCATGATAGGAGGCCGGGCCCTCGAGGCAAATGCGCGGGTTCGCCTCGAGACGCGCGCGGTCGCGGCCGTCCAGCATATTGGGCCCAAGGAATACGAGCGAGCCAGCTTCCAATCGACTTCCAACCTGTTCCACGAGATCAATATCGACGCGATCCGAATGGAGACTGCCTGTGTATCCGTAAACCGGCTTCTCCCACGCTCGCGTCCGATCGTGCAAGGGATTGGTGTCGTCAATCGCCTGCTCGTACTTCTCGGCGTCAACGCCATTCTGGACGAGATAGATCCGACGGGTAATCCCACGCTTGAGTTCTTCGAGATTCGGCGAGCACACAATTGTCGCGTCTGCATGGTGACAGAGCCGCTCATCCTGAATAATCGTACGCCTGCGAAGGCGGTCCGTTTGTGTGAGTGAAGCCCAATCATCCGTAATGTCGTACAGACTGGCCCGCTCGCCCATTCTGCCAACCATGTGCTCCGCCGTGTGGGGATTGAGCCATAGCAGCGGATTCCGGAAGCCCAGCTCTTTGGCCGCAGATGCCACCTGCTTGCGGAAAAGCGCCTCATTGAACCGTCGACCAACCCCGATGCTGTTCGGCAGGTACTTGGCGGGCTTGAAGAGCTTTATCGCTGGCATTCCTGGCACTTCGGATATGGCGGCGGCGCGAGCCGTCGGCCGCTTGCCATGCCGGAGACCATGAGAATAATCTTGCGGCAGACCTACAAAGAGTATCCGGAGGTCGGGCCACAGCTTCGTTAAGCCAGCACAGACAAACTGGTTGCGGCGCCATACATCATCCCAGTCCTCCAGGGAGACGAAGATCATGTCCACGGCCTAAGCCCTCTTCCAATGATGATCGAGAAGAACCTCCCGATAGACCTCGCCGTATTGGTCGGCGACGTGCTCCCAGGAGTGCGCCTGCGCCGTCCGTCGTGCTCCCTCGCCAAATCGCTCGAGCATCTCGCTGTCGGCCATCATCCGCTCCATCGCGGTCGTCAGCGCGCCAACATCCTCCTTAGGCACTAGCAGCCCGTTGCGGCCGTCCTGCACCACCTCAGGGACACCGCCAACGCGGGCGGCTGCAACGGGCCGGCCGGCGGCGAGGCACTCCATAATCACCATGGGAAGGCCCTCGTCCGCTCGAGACGGAAGAACCAGGAACTCGCAGTTCTGGAAGAGCGCGAGCGTCGTCTGTCGATCCGTTCTGCCGACGAAGTGGGCTCGGTCGCTCAAGCCTAACTCACGGGCCAGGTCCTCAAGAGGACCACGCTCATCGCCGTCTCCCGCCAGAACAATGTCGAAGGCCGGCGACTGAATCGCAGCATAAGCGCGAAGCAGCAGATCAAAGCCCTTTTGCGGCGCAAGGCGACCCACCCCGAGCATGTAGCGCCGCTCGTGCGGCCGCGGGCGGATCGCTTCATATTCGGAGAGATCGACTCCGTTGTAGATTACCGTTGCCCGAGCGCCAAGCTCTCGGCCCAGAAATGCCTCGGCATCCGAAAGTGTTTGCTGCGAGACCGCGGTGATAGCATCCGCCGTGTTGAGCGCGTCCCGCAGAATGGACCGAGCCTGGTCATTCCATTCGTAGATGCGCCCGGCGTCCATGGTGAGCTCGCTGTGAAGTGAGACCACCAGCGGAATCCTGAGTCGCTCTCGCATTCGCATGGCGTACCAGGCGTTCGAACTAACGCAGTGCAGGTGAATCAGACCCGTTCTACGGCTGGCCAGGTTGCGTGCCATCTGCCGAACGATGAACGGCATGGTCGCTCGAGCTACCGCGTTCGCCTTTGCGGGCGGACCCGGGAGCCGCATTGGATACCGCTTTACCGGTATCGACTCAAACACTTCAAATCCGGGCAGATCTCTTGGCCAGCGATTCGTGACGACCAGAGGGTTCTCGCCACGTGCTATATGGATATGGGCAGTCTGTCGGACTACCTCTTCGACGCCGCCAAGATTGGGATGAAACGCGCTTGCGAATAGCGCAATGTTAAGTGAGCTGGGTGCCCCGCCCATCGGATTTCCGCTCACGTTAGCCTCGCCCCTGTGCGCGCCAGTAGTCCAGGAGGTCGCGGAGTGTCGTGTCGAGATCGTAGTGGGGCCGCCACGCGGTAAGCCGGCGCAGTTTTGCCGGACTTCCGGTAGAGCATCCGATATCGGCCGGCCGCAGCCGCTCCGGATCCTGAACCACTTCGGTCGTTACGGCGGCATGGGCCCGCAGCCGCTCCAGAGCTCTCGCCATCGTAATGGGCGCAGCGAGCGAGATGTTGTACGCTTCCCCGGGCTCACCCCGGCCGAGCAGGAGCACGTAGGCCTCCACCACATCCCGCACATCCAGGATGTCCCGCAGGGCGGTGAGGTCCCCAACGGAGAGGCAGGGCTCGCAAGCGCCGCGCTCGATCTGCGCAAGCTGCCGTGCGAACGAGGAGAGAGCAAAGGCCGGAGCTTGCCCGGGGCCGATGTGGGCAAATGGACGCGCCACGATGGCGAAGCTCCGGCAGGCGCGCGCGAGGGACTCCATCTCGATCTTGCTGTCGGTATAGGCGCCGAACTTCCAGAGCGGCCCGAGCGGATCCTGCTCCACGGCCGGGCGCGCTGGCCGGGTCTCTCCGTAGACATAACCACTGCTCACAAGAAGCACGCGGGGAGTGGGCTGCAGGGCCGCAGCGGCATCGAGCAGCGCTTGTGTGCCGGCCACGTTCGCCGCAAACACGGCATCGCGATCGCTGTCGCGGCCCGATGCGCGCGCCGCGAGATGCACAATCGCCCGCGGCCGCACGCGCTGGAGCAGCTCGCCGATGGCGCTTGGGTCATCCAGCTCAAAGGGCGCCGTCTGAATCCGCCCGTTGACGTCCTCACCCGTCCACCCGGCGTCAGGAGGCGCGGCAGCGGCCC
>JBBRJW010000542.1:0-3327 GCA_038218705.1 Chthonomonadales bacterium
GGGGGCGTGGGACTGCTCCCAGGGATTCTCTTTTCGGGTCGACCCGAGAAGCACCTCCTGGTTGGTACGCCCACGGCACTGATGCTGCTGGCGGACCTAACTCTCGCAGGGGTTCCCTGTCAGGAGCTTTCCTGCGTGGTCGGCGAAGGCCTGCGTGCGGTGCGCTTCAACTACGCATTCGCCAAGTCCGATCACCTTCTCCGCCGCCTCCGCATCGGCCCGGCCGCCGGAGCTTTCCGGCCCCAGATCGAAGAGACATATACCGACGTTGTCATCAACCCGACTCTGCCGAAGGCCACTTTCGAATTCGTACCTGCGCCCGGCGCTAAGCCGGAGGTCATCCCGAGCGAACAGCAGATGTATGATATGGAGGTAGTTGAAGGTGGCCTTCCCCGACCGGTCAAAGGCGTCGACCTGGCCTTCAAGCCGATATCGCTCGACCAGTATAAGGGCAAGGTGGTGCTTCTCGACTTCTGGGCAACCTGGTGCGGCCCCTGCGTAGCTGCCATGCCGGATATCCTCGCGGCCTACAAGAAGTACCATGACCAGGGATTCGACATAATCGGAATCAACCTCGACCGGGCCGACACCCGCTCGCGCGTCGCAAGCTTCGTGAAGGATCACGGAATGGAGTGGCGCCAGATCTACGAGGGGAAGTGGTGGCAGGCGAGCAACGCGGGGGCCTACAAAGTGCACGGTATCCCGTTCAGCGTACTGATCGGCCGGGACGGCAAGATTGCCGCGGTCAACGCGCTCGATGACGATCTCGAGCCGTCGATTGCAGCGTCGCTGAAGCTTCCTGCTAGCCCCTGATCGCTTATCGGCCTTCGCAGATTACGCCAGCCCGGACGAGAGACGCCGTACCGTGCTGAAACTGCTCCAAAGCCTCGCCCTCGCTCTGCTCCTCGCGGCTGGCGCGGATCCTCTCCGAGCCGCGCCTGCCGGAGGCGAAGGCGCGGCTCCCGCAGGGACGCCGCTTTCGGCTGCGGAGGCAGACGCGGTCATTAAGAGCCTGGGCGATGCCTACCGCTCCGCAAAGAGTCTCTCGTTTACCCTCACCTCCTCCGCAGGCTCTACCTTCGGCGGTAAGCATGAAGGCGTTTCGCACCTCGAATTCAAGCGGCCCGGCCTTTTCGCCGGGACCACGAGCCTCGACGGAGTGCAGTACCAGTTCACCTCGGACGGACACGCCTGCTTCTCCCGCTCGTCGGCGGTGCCGGGCAGCTACGGCCGCGATCCGAACAGCGCCCCGCGCACCGTTCGCTGGATGCTGATGCGCGGCGCGGTGGGCTTCGGCTTTGCCGCCACCCTGCTGTCAATGCCCGACGCCGATGAGCTGCTGTTCCCGGAGAGCGAGCGAACGATTGCTCGCCTCCCCGGGATTGTGCTCGATGGTGTCGCCTGTGACCAATTCTCCGTCGTGATGGGCCAGCCCCAGATCGCTCGGCAATTCATCCTCGCCATCGCACGGACAGACCATCTTCTCCGGCGCATCGAGCGAGCGTCTCGATTTTTCCCCGTTTCGGAGACGCTCACCAACGTAAAGTTGAACGCGGATGTTTCGGACGCCGTGTTTGCATTCGCTCCGAAGCCGGGAGAGACCGCCCGCCCCGTTCCGCAAGATCCGGTAGTTACCGACGCCCCGCCGGCGAAGGCTCCGTTTCCAGTGCCCGGCACCCTGCCCCCGCCCATTCAGGCCGTCGATCTGACCGGCAAGGCGATTCGCCTGGGCGACTATGCGGGTAAGGTGCTGCTCGTCCACTTCTGGTCGACGAAAATCCTCGCGTGCGATCTCACAATGCCCGCTATCGCCTCGGCCTACATCCGGTACCATCCGAAGGGCCTCGAGATGGTGGGCATCTCGCTGGACGGTCCGACCGCCCGAACGTCCGTCGACGCGTTCATGAAGCTGCATCGCCTCACATGGCCTCAGATCTACCCCGCCAGAGGGGCTGACTACGACCTGGCGGAAGCATACCGCGTCGAGGATCTTCCAGCCACCGTGCTCATCGGCCGGGACGGCAAGGTGGCCGCCGTCGACCTCGTCGGCGGCTTCATGGACGACCTGCCCGGCACGATCGTCGCGGCCCTCGCTGCTCCCGCCCACCCGTAAGGCCGTGGTTGCGGGGCCTCCCTCGCCGTTGCAATTCGCTCCAGTTGGCGTGGATCTCCCCTGCACCCCTCTCTCCCATTGGCAAACGACCCTGCGAAGCGGAAGGAGCAAAACGCCAATCAGCACGCTACGATTTTCGGAGATCAGGAGTACCGACGACCCGCTCTGGTCCGAATGGCTGGCGATCTATACCGCGAGCTTCCCGCTCTGCCAGCGCATGTCATCTGGCTACCTCGAGGGAGTCCTACGGCAGGTGGCGGGAGGGGAGGCGCCCGGCGTTGTCTTGCTGGCATTGACAGAGGCGGACGCGCCCGACAGGTTGCTCGGCATCGCGTACTTCGAGACGACGGTGCCGCAGAGCGTGACGCTGCTCTGGTACATCGCCATTCGCGCAGACCGCCGGGGCGCGGGCCACGGCATGGTGCTCTACGCCGAGGTGCGCCGCCGTGCGCGTGAGGCCGGGGCGCGCCTTCTAGTGATGGAGGTGGAGATCCCGCCCGCGGAGGAGACGTGCGACGCGAGCGAGCTCCCCCGCCGACGTATCGCGTGGTACCGCCGATTGGGCGCAAGCCTGCTTGGCGGCATCCTATACACTATTGGCGTCGACACCACCCCGGAAGTGACCGAGATGCACCTGATGGTGGAGCGATTCGAACCCATGGATGCCGGGCAGGTCTATGCGCGGCTCGAACCTATCCTCCGCTCCAGGCTCAGCCAGATCGGCGAGCTCACGCTGTTCGGATAGCGATAGGGAACTCCCATAACCGGAAGCGCAAAACGAGAGCGTAGGCTCTCCTACCGCCGGCCAGGCAGGACGCGCGAGACCTGCATGAAATGATCGATGCACCTACCGGAGCGCCCGAGCGCCTCCGGAAAGCGGGACGGAGGGTGAGGCAGGTTCCTGCGCGATCCTCTCGCCAGCAACTTGCCTCGCATCAAAGTGCGGGTAACACGTGCCGCGCTCGAAGAATCGAGCTGTGCCAGGGCCAGTGGCACTCGATCTCAGTCACCCCTCCCTTAGCGAACGAGCAGAGCGAAGCTTGCTTGCGCCTTCGCTTGACTCCCGCGCGAAGCGAGCGAGCGGTCAGGGGAGGGGCCGGGGGAGAGGAGCATCCCTGCGCCCTGCGAGTCGCTTCGCCGGGCCGGAAGACTCTGCGGGGCAGCGGCCGGGGGAGAGGAAATGCATAGCGCGCCCTGCGAGTCGCTTCGCCGGG
>JBBRJW010000543.1:0-3327 GCA_038218705.1 Chthonomonadales bacterium
GTCAGCGCGACCTCGAAGGACTGTCCGGTTTCATTCATGAAGCTGCGGGCGCGTTCGAGCACGGCGAAGGCGGCATGGCCTTCATTCAGATGACATACTTCCGGCTGGATGCCTAGCGCGCCAAGCAGCCGCCACCCACCGATTCCAAGGAGGATCTCTTGCTTGAGGCGCAGTTCCGGCCCACCGCCGTACAGCTCACTGGTAATTCCTCGATGGGCAGGGTAGTTCGCCGCGTCGTTGCTGTCCAGCAGATAGAGATTCACTCTGCCGACCTGGGCCTGCCAGGCGCGCAGCCAGACCGAGTAACCGGGTAAGGCGATCTCCAGCCGAAGCCACTCGCCGTTCTCCTGGCGTACCGGGGTTATGGGCAACTGTCCAGGGTCGTTGTACGGGAAAAGGGCCTGCTGCGCCCCGTCTCTGTCGATTGTCTGGCGAAAATAGCCTTGCTGGTACAGCAGTCCCACGCCGACCACGGGCACGCCCAGATCGCTGGCAGCTTTGAGCTGATCGCCTGCGACGTTGCCTAGCCCTCCCGAGTAGATGGGCAGCGCATCGCTCAGCATGTACTCCATGCTGAAATAGGCGGCGCAGGTCAGAGCGCTCTTCGCGTGGTTCTGCTGAAACCATGCGGGCGCCTCCAGAGTTTGCCGATTGTGCCGCACCTTTTTGTCAAGGGCCCTGCGAAAATCAGGATCGACCAACATGCGCTCGATCTGGTCCCGAGAGACCGTCTGCAGAACCACCCAGGGATTGTGCGTAATTTCCCATAGTTCGGGACCGAGCTGCCGCCACATCTCGTCGTTAGCATGGTTCCATGACCAGCGCATGTCCAGGGCGAGTTCCGCAAGCGAGTCGAACCCCTCGATCTCCGTTGGAAGGAGGTTATAGATCGGATGGCTCGCGCGGGCTTGCGTGCTCATGGTTTCTTCCCTTCGACCCGCTCCGGCGCCGCCGCCAAGGCAGCATCGACAATCGTCTGGGCCTGCTCGAGGATGAGGCGCAGATGATCCGCTCCCCGGAAGCTCTCCGCATAGATCTTGTAGATATTCTCTGTCCCCGATGGACGCGCAGCGAACCATCCGCTCTCGGCCACCGCTTTCACCCCGCCGAGAGGAGCGCCGTTGCCCGGCGCGTGGGTGAGAACCGTCTGAACTCTTTCGCCCGCCAGCTCGGTCAGGTTCATCTGCTGGGGTGACAGTTTCGCCAGCCGTTCCTTTTGCTTCGGAGTGGCCGGCGCCTCAACGCGGTCATAGGCGGGCTCGCCGAACTCGCGGGTGAGGTCGTGGTAGATTTCTCCGGGATCGCGGCCTATCCTGGCAGTGATCTCCGCTGCCAGCAAAGCCGGGACAATTCCATCTTTGTCGGTCGTCCAGACGCGACCATCGAGGCGCGCAAATGAGGCTCCCGCGCTCTCTTCGCCGCCAAAGGCAAGCGAACCATCGAGCAAGCCATCGACGAACCATTTGAAGCCGACCGGAACCTCGTAGAGCCTGCGGCCAAGCTTCGCGGTGACGCGATCGATCATCTGGCTGCTCACTACCGTTTTGCCGATCGACGCCTCCTTACGCCACTGCGGCCGGTGTTGAAGCAGATAGAAGATGGCGACGGAAAGGTAGTGGTTCGGCGGCAGCAATCCCGCGCCGCGGGTGACGATGCCGTGCCGATCATGGTCGGTGTCGCAGGCGAAGGAGAGGTCGAAGCGGTCCTTGATGTCGATCAGCCTCTGCATGGCATAGGGTGAGGACGGGTCCATGCGAATCTGGCCGTCCCAATCCACGGTCATAAACCGGAACGTGGGATCGACGGCTGCGTTGACAACCGTTAGATTCAAACCATACCGCTCGGCGATGGGTCCCCAATAGTGGACGCCCGCGCCTCCAAGGGGGTCAACACCCAGGGTGAGCTTCGCACCACGAATAACTTCCATGTCCACCACGGCGCCGAGATCGGCGATATAGGGGTTGAGAAAGTCGTGCCGGTGCGTCGTGGAGGCATGGAGCGCCCTGGCAAAAGGAACGCGCTTGACACCGTCCAGGCGCGATACAAGCAGCGCATTGGCCCGCTTTTCGATCCAATCGGTGGTCGCATCATCCGCCGGGCCGCCGCTGGGCGGGTTGTATTTGAAGCCACCGTAGCGCGGCGGATTGTGCGACGGCGTGATGACGATGCCATCGGCAAGCCCGGTCTTCCTGCCGCGATTGTAGGTCAGAATCGCATGAGAGATCACCGGCGTCGGCGTATATTCATCCCCCGCCGCGATCATTACCTCAACTTCATTGGCTGCAAGCACCTCAAGAGCAGTCGCGCAGGCCGGAACCGACAGCGCGTGAGTATCGATTCCCAAGAACAGCGGTCCATCGGTTCCCTGTCCCTTCCGATACTGGCAGATTGCTTGCGTGATCGCGAGGATGTGATCTTCATTGAAAGACCGGTCGAAGCCCGAACCGCGATGTCCGGAGGTGCCGAACGCCACTTGTTGCGCGGGAACGGCGGGGTCGGGAGCCTCAGTGTAGTAGGCGGTGACGAGTTTCGGAACATTGACCAGCATGGATGGTTCGGCGGGCTTTCCCGCCAAGGGAACAATTTTCATTGCCGTAAATTTTGAGCTACTCATGCTGTGCCCGCGCCGACCGTTCCTCCGGCACCGGCTTGGGGTTGTGCCAGGCGCCATCGGTTGCGATGAGCGCGTCGGCCGCTTTCGGCCCCCAACTGCCCCGCTTGTAGGGCCGGACCTCGTGGTGGGTCTTCAGGACCGGGTCGACGACGGCCCAGGCGGCCTCAACCGCGTCCTCTCGTGTGAAGAGCGCTCCGTCGCCGTCCATGGCGTCGCCCAAAAGCCGCTCGTAGGGCGCTTCCTCTCCCGGCTGCTCTTCCAGCATGTAGAGCTCTCTCAGGTCTCCGATGAACTCCTTCCCGGCGCGTTTGACGCGTGCGGCGAGGGCAATGGCAGAACTGGGAGAGAGCCGGAAACGCAGGTAGTTGTTTCGCCCAGCCGCCGACACGGAGTCGGCGAACAGCCTCTGTGGCGGCGGCTTTAGCTCCACCAGTATCTCGGCCGCCGTTTCAGCCAGACACTTGCCGGAGCGCAGGTACCACGGGACTCCCGCCCAGCGCCACGAATCGATGTAAAGTCGCAAGGCGCAGAATGTCTCGACATCGGATTTCTTTGCCACGTCCGACTCCTTTCGGTAGCCGGCGTATTGGCCGCGCACCAGGTCGTCGGGCTGCAGCGGGCGCATGGACTGGAAGACCCTGGCTTTCTCGCTATGTACGGCTCCAAAGCCCTGATAGGCCGGCGGCTCCATCGCGAGCAGCGCGACGATCTGG
>JBBRJW010000544.1:0-3324 GCA_038218705.1 Chthonomonadales bacterium
GGAGCGGCCGGAGCGGGCCCGCGTGCTGGAGCGGTTTGGACTCGACTACTGCTGCGGCGGCAAGGTTGCCCTTGCTGTGGCGTGTGAGCGAGGAGGCGTGCAGGAAGCGGAGCTCGTGAGCGCCCTGTCGGCACAGGATGACGCGCCCCGTGAAGATGCGGTCGACTGGTCCCTGGCTTCGCTTATCGATCTCACCAACCATATTATCGCAGCGCATCACGACTATCTACGCGACGAGCTTCCGCGCCTCTCCTTCCTTACGGAGAAAGTGGCATCAGCGCACGGCGCACGGCACCCTGAGCTCCTGGAGGTCGCGACCCTCTTCAGCGAGTTCCGGACGGACATGGAGAGCCATATGCTGAAAGAAGAGACCATCCTCTTTCCGCTCTGCCGCCAGCTCGACGCGGCCGTCGTAAGGCCAAGGGCAGTCTGCGGCGGAACCATTGCGAATCCGATCGACGTAATGGAGGCCGAGCACGAGAACGCTGGCGATGCCCTCGCGCGCTTTCGCTCGCTTACAAACGGATACATGCTGCCCGAAGGTGGCTGCAACACCTATCGCGTGATGCTCGACAGCCTGGCTCACCTGGAGCTCGATATGCATCAGCATGTTCATAAGGAGAACAACATTCTCTTTCCCCGCGCCCTTGCCCGGGAGGCGTCCCTTCCCTCCGCGGCGTAACGCGCCTGCTCTGTTCCTCTGGCCCCGGGCATGCCCGGGGCCAGATCGCCAGAAGGGTTGAGCACACCCATGGTTAGTAACTCTGCCGTTCCCCACCGACCACTCAGAGTGGCGGATCTGCTGCCCGCACCTTTGCCTCACGAGCACGGTGCGTGGATAATGCTGCTCGCGCCGATTCTCCTCGCTGCAGGCACGCTCCATCCGAGCGCCTTCGGCGCTGAGCTGCTGCTTGCCCTGACAGCGGTGGCGCTCTTCCTGGCGCGAAACGCCGGAGCCATGGCGCTTCGGCCCCGCGACCGACTGCGCGGCACTTTCTGGACGGCAGTCTACCTGACAGCGGCAGCGCTCGTTGGCGCGCCGCTCTGCCAGCCCGCTAACCGCGAGCTGCTAAAGGTGGCTGCCCTCGCGCTGCTGCTTCTCGCTATCCACTCCGCTCTGCTCCTTGCGCCAGACCGACGGCGGTGGGATCGCTCACAGTGGGGCGAGCTCGTTGGCGCAGCGGCCCTCACGCTCACCGCGCCCGCCGCGTGTGTCGTTGCCGGTCAGCCACTCGACGGACTTGCCTGGTGCCTCTGGATCGCGAGCGCGCTCTTCTTTGGCAGTGGTGTCTGCACCGTCAAAATGGCGCTGGCAGCGGCGAAGGAGCGACGCGAACTCTCAGCCGCAGATAGATGGCGCATCTCGCGCGTGACGCTTGTCTACCACGCGCTGCTGCTGGCCGCCATCGCGGCCGCGGGCGCGCATCTGGGGCCCATTCATGGAGCGCTGGCGATCGCAGCATACGCGCCCGCTCTTGTCCGCACGGCGATCTCGGTACGCCGCCTCGGACCCCGCCTCCCCAACCTTCGGGCTGCAGGCATTCGCGAGGCTCTCTACACGGTCTGGTTTGTAGCGTTGTTTCTTGCCGCGCTGCGGATTGGAAGCTGAGCTTTCGGCGCGTTGCAGATCGGCCAGGCATTACTTTATCTCTCACCTTCTATGGCGCGGCGGACAATGTCTCGCTCGCAGCCGATCGACAAACACGGTCATATCTGGAGGGTCAAGCATTTGGCTATTCAAATCGGGGCGAAGCCGGAGTCGAGTTTCAACGATCCTCTCGGCCTCCTGAGCGACTGCCACCGCCGTATCGAAAAGTTCCTTGAGCAGATGGTGCGAATTGCTCGCGACTCCGATGGCACAGGCCTGCCGGATGCCGAGCGCACAGCGCTGACAACGGCGCTCAAGTACTTCCGGGGCGCAGCGCCGCTCCACACTCAGGATGAAGAGAGATCGCTCTTCCCGCGTCTTCGAGTCAGCCAGGGCTCGGAAATGGCAGCCGCTTTCGATGCGCTGGCTCGCCTCGAGGCCGACCACGACCGTGCAGATCTGCTCCATGCAGAGGTAGACGCACTCGGGGAGGCATGGCTCACCGACGGGGCACTGCAGCCTGCTGACCTCGGCCGCCTCAGGGCGGCTCTGCAGGATCTGAAGTCGCTCTACGCCGCGCACATCGCCGTGGAGGACCACGAGGTATTCCCGCTCGCCGGCCGCTCCCTGGCCGCCCTGCTCCTGGAACAGGTTGGCCGCGAAATGGCAGCCCGTCGGGGCCTGGACTTCGACAATCTGCCCGGCGTTTCGCACTGCCAGCTCCGCAAAGCCCACAGGGACTAACCAGCACCTCGCCATGGGGAGCCAGACGAACCGAGGTCGCATGTAAGCAGACACATCCGCTTGCATGCGACCTCATATTGCCTGGGAGTATATCGGATAATGCGCACGAAGGAGGGGGAAGCCGACGATCGGATTCGAACCGATGACCTGCTGTTTACGAAACAGCTGCTCTGCCACTGAGCCACGTCGGCGCAACGCGCTGGCGACCACTATTATGCCAGAGCCCTCCTGCCTTGTCAAGTTACCGCTGGCCTGGTAACACTTCAGACTCAGTGAGTATGGAAACGTCTGGCAGACGGTGGCGTGCGCCTCATTCGCCAGCCCAATATCTTCCACTCTACTCTGTAAGGTTGATGTCCATTGCTCGCATATCCCCTGGCGTCAGTGCCGCAGGGCTCGCGCGTGCCTACCTAAGCCGCGGCAGGCTCGGCGTCGGCTTTGTGCGGCCCTCCCGCTGCAGTCCAGCTCTCCCGCCATATTCCTAGATTGCGCCCAGAAGCCCTTCAAACTGCACGGGACTCGCGCCGCCCCGCCGAGGGGGAGAGGCTTGCGACACCCCCTTTCCGGCGAGCAAGCAAGCCGGAAGGCTGACGGTTTGCGAGCAGCCAGGCGCGCGAGCGGATCCGGAAAGCGGGCCGGGGGGATAGGCAGGCGCGCCAATGGGCCGTAGGACTTTGCCGAAACAGGTGGCGCAAAAGTTGAGGCAAGCGCGTTCACAGCCCGAGAGACCTTGCCGAAAGAAGCGGCACCGGGGAGTTATGTAAGCGCGCCTCTGGATCGGAAGGCTTTGCTGCGAAGCAGGGGTTGGCGGTCGCGCTAATGGGCCGGAAGGCTTTACCGGAAAGACGGCTTAGAAGCGTGATGAAAATCGAGCGTATTTGGCCTTCGCGTCATTAACTGCCAAAGGAACTGCCGTTGGCGCTGTCGAATCTATCGATCAGTACACCGCTGTTGTGCGGCCTCGGAGGTTCGTATGATCGGTAAGCAGGACG
>JBBRJW010000545.1:0-3319 GCA_038218705.1 Chthonomonadales bacterium
CGTTGATTTTGGAAGTGCCGACGGTATAGTGGGCGGCGACCAGGTAGGGACGCTGAAAGTCGAGATGCGATGTGACGGTCTTTTCCGATCCATTCTCGCGCTCGAACGAGGTGATGGTCAGTGAGAGCGCGGTAAGCGCCCGGTAGGCGTCGGCCACCGCGGCGGTCGCGGCCTTCGCGTCGGCGCTCACCCGCGAAGGATCCGCCGGGGCGGCGGCAACCATAACGGGCGTGATAGCAAACAGGGCCAATAGCACAGGTAGCAGTCGCTTCATTCTTTTAACGGGGCCTCCCGATTATGTGCATTGCGTTCCCCATTCGGCGCGAGCGCTCCCGGCTCCTTCCTGACGACGCGTTTTTGGACGAGAGGCGCCGCACCTCATACTTGCCAGGCGATGGGCCAGAGACCCGTCGGACGGCGGCGATAGGAGCCTTCCTCTCCCCCGACCCCTCCCCTCAACGCTCGCTCGCATCGCGCCGATCCTCGCAGCATTGGCATTCAGCCCCGCGATGCTTACGAGCTAAGGGAGAGGAGTACGCAGTCGGTCCCTCTCGGCGATAGGAAATCCCTGGACCCCGAAACGCAATGAGAACGAACCGGGAGCGTCTGCCTCTTCCGGAAACCGGGGGGCCGTTTGTCGGAAGTGAGGCGCGGAGGATGGTGTGCGAGAGCGGGTGAACGTACTGATAGGGATCTTCCGAGGATATGAGCATGCATAAGAGAGGCATTGTTAGCAAGCGAGCGGAATCCGCGCAACTGCAGCGAAGCCGGACGATGCGGCGCGAGATGACACCAGCCGAACGGTGTCTCTGGTCAGCACTTCGCGGTAATCAGTGCGGCGGCTTCCACTTTCGGCGTCAGCAAATCATCGATGGCTTCATAGCCGACTTTTACTGCCATCAGGCCGCGTTAGTGGTAGAGGTCGACGGCGGCGTCCATGAAGACCAAGCGGACTACGACGCACTTCGGGATCAGATTATTTCTGCCCGTGGGCTGCTCGTATTTCGCTGCTCCAACGAAGAGGTATTTCAGCATCTGCCATCGCTCCTATTGCGGATCGAATTGCTCGCTGCCAATCGAACCGCGATGCCTTGAGCTCGCTGCCAGTGGCACGCGATCTCAGTCACCCCTCCCTTAGCGAACGAGCGGAGCGAAGCTTGCTTGCGCCTTCGCAAGCCCACCGCGCAAAGCGAGCGAGCGGTCAGGGGAGGGGCCGGGGGAGAGGAGCATCCCTGTGCCCTGCGAGTTGCTTCGCTCGGCCGGAGGACTTTGCGGGGCCAGGGGCTGGCTATCGTTGCCACGCTGCTCGACCGACGGTTGCAGAGGGCGCGGCGGCCGCGCGGTGCGCCTCCGATGAGTCGGGGCCCTCGGCTGCCGCGCACCGGAGGAGCATGGGCTGTCACGGTTTCGCCGGGGCTTTGAGAGCAGCGGGAACAACGGCGTCCAGGTCCATGGCATCGATGGCAGCGATTTTGCCATCACGGCCGATAAGGACAAGAAAGATGGTGTACTCCAACTTGTAGGCACACGCATTAGGGCGATCGCCATTGCCAGCGTCGTAAATCTGGGGCCAGGTCATACCTTGCGATTTTACATATTTAGCCACCTTTCCGCGGGAGTTCGGCTCGTCTTCGTTGATGCCAACGACCTCAAGGCCATCTGCATGGTATTTCTTGTAGGTAGCAAGGACCGTCTTCGCGTACACTTGGCCGAAGAGGCTGACGCTGTCCCAGAAGTTGAGCAGCAGTACCTTGCCTTTGTACTGGTCGAGCGAGATCGGCTTTCCGGTCAGATCCACGCCTTTGATCGGCGGGGGCGCTCCACCAATCTTGAGCTTCAAGTCATAGGCGTCCGGCTCCTTTGCCGGGATGACGGCCATCGCACCTGACTTCGGCTTGATCGTGAAGATGTCTGCGGCCAATTCCGGGTTCACCTTGACGTCGGAGTAGCTATCGATCTGGAAAGGCTTGTCATCATAGTTAACTGCGGCGATCTTCATCCTGCGGAGAAGATGGTCGGCCTTGCCGACGGTGTACGTATAGTGTGCGCCCTCGCGGGTTATGGAGAGCGCGCACCCGAATTGCTCGCATACTACTCCGTCGAGCGACACGTCTGGAAAACGTCTGGCGAAGGTTACGAGAGATGCGGGAACAAGGACCTTTTCGGCGTCTGGGCCGACGAGCAGCGCTGACAAAAAGAGGAAGTTGGCTGGCCCTGCGGTGCTCATCACGACGTCACCCAGACTCTTCAGGTCGGGGATGGACGTTCGTGTGTAGGTCCTGGCTTTGTCGGAACTGGTGCTGTACGAGGTGGTCCCATCGATGATGAGTGAGCTCTCCACTTTGCCGTCCGTGGTGGTCGCTGCAACCATCAGCGGGCGCTTCAGTTTGAGGTGGCCTGTGGTCGTCTGAGTGTCCAATATAGTCTGAGTCTGACTCATCGTGAGAGAGAGCGATCTCAGAGCGTGGTACGCATCCGCGATCGTCTTGGCGCGATCCGACACCTCGGCGATCGAGAGCTCGGAGGCGGTATTGAGCTTCGGGTCCCAGGGGTCCGGCTCCCCCGGTGGCGGGGGCACTGCGCCCGGCTTCGGGACGAAGACAAACGTGCTCGCCGGCATAGGCGGGTTTGCCTTGACGTCCGAGTATATCTCCACGCACAGGGGATGTGTGGGTGAGTGTGTTGAAGCGCGCTGCACCCTTCGGACGAGATGGTCGGCTTTGCCGACAGTGAACGTCTGGAATATGCCTTCAGGAACATCGGCATTCCCTTGCCCGGCGCACCCGAACTGCTCGCACACCACGCCATCGAGGGTCACGTTCGGGAACCGTCTGAAGGACGTCGCACACAGGGGTACGAGCAAAACGTCGTCCGGTAGGAAGAACAGCCCTGAGATGAGCCCGTTGGCAACTGCGCCGGAGCTCTCCAGCACTCTGGCCAGGCTGCCAGGCGTAGAGACGGGCTTCTGGGTGAAGGTTTTGGCATTTTCGGAGCTGGTTCCAAAGGCCATCTTCCCGTCGGTAATGAGAGTGCTCGCCGTTTTGCCGTCCTTGGAGGTCGCTGCCAGCATCAGCGGGCGCATTGCGCTGAGCTGCCCCGTAATTTTCTGCGAGTGCGCGGAGCGATTGTCGGTGATACGCAGCGACAGCGAGAGCGACTTGAGCGCCCGGTACGCGGCCTTAATGTCTCGGCAGCGAGCGAAGAACTCTTCGTTGGAAATCGCGGACCCGGCATTGGCGTTCGAATCCCAGGTGTCCGGCTCTCCAGTTGCCACTGCGCCGGGCCTGGGCTTGAAGACAAACGTACCTGCAGGCAGATC
>JBBRJW010000546.1:0-3299 GCA_038218705.1 Chthonomonadales bacterium
CCCTCTCTGCCAGAAGCGTCCGGCCAATCGACTACTCGTTCTTTCGCGATGCAGTGCCCCTCTTCCTCTCCACTGTGGGCCACACTCGCCAATTCGGGTAGACTCCATCCATTGGCTCTGGGCCATTCCGTGCCAGCGCTACTCCTAACACTCCTACAAGGAAGGAATTATCTATGAACACACTGCATTCAGGCCTGCTCTGCCTTGCACTCGCCGGTGGAGGCTCCGCCATCCTCGCTCAGGAGGCGCCACAGTTGCCTGTCGCGGTTGTGCCCAGCGCCGCGGGCATTCGCTATGTCGGTCGGTTCGATAACCGCGACACGGCTGGCCTGCGGTGCGCCTGGTCCGGGAGTGAGGTAAGCCTCCGATTTAGCGGCACGGCAGCCAATGCAAAGCTCCGGTTCACGGGCGGCGACCTTCTTCAAGTCGTTATCGATGGCAAGTCCACACTGACGATTCAGGGGCGCTCAGGCGAAGGGGTCTACGCCCTTGCCAGGGGACTCGCGCCCGGCTCGCACCGTGTGGAGATGTGGAAGCGCACGGAGCCATTTGTCGGAACCGTCCAGATCCTCGGCTTCCAGTTGAGCCGCGGTGGCAGCCTGCTGCCCGCGCCCGCACGTCCCGCACATTCGCTCGAAGTGATCGGCGACTCGATTAGCTGCGGATATGGAAATGAAGGAGCGAATCAGAACGAGCACTTTAACCCGACTACAGAGAACGCATACCTCACCTACGGCGCAATCGCAGCCCGTACGTTAAACGCCGATTACTCCTGTGTTGCGTGGTCCGGCCGCAAAATGTGGCCCGATTTCTCCATTCCCGAGATCTACGACCTCGCGCTTCCAGCTGACGCTGCCAGCAAGTGGGCCTTCCCTGGCCCCGGCCCGGATGCCATCCTTATCAATCTCGCCACCAACGACTTCGGCAAGGGAGTCCCTGATAAGACGGGCTGGACTGACGCCTACACTGCCTTTGTAAAGCGCCTTCGGGCTCACTACCCGAAAGCGGCAATCTACCTGGCAACGTCACCGATGATGTCCGATTCCTGGCCGGCCGGCCGCCACGATGCCACTACCGTGAAAGAGTATCTCATGCAGGTTCAGTCCAATGCTGCATCTGATGGCGACAAGAACGTTCGCATCATCGTCTTCGCAACGCAGGATCAGAAGGATGGCATGGGGTCGGATTGGCACCCGAGCGTGAAGACGCACCAGATCATGGCCGCGGTGCTGGCGCAGAGGCTCAAACAGGACCTCCGCTGGTAGTCGGTGCCGCCAGAAGTTAGCACAGCCGCCTGACAATCATCAGGCGGCTCTGTTAACATGGTTAACCAGCGTCCGGTTGGCTATCGACCCATAAGGGCGGTGTGGTAGTTTGCAAGCGCGGCCGGCTGCGCCGCGAGAGCCGCAAACGGCCTCAGTCAATCTCAACCCACCGCCGTGATGCACTCGCCAAAATCACGGCGTCGATAACCTGCTGCGAGCGCCACCCGTCCTCCAGATCAGGCTCCACCTTACCAGCCCCAGTTCGAATGGCCTCGACCCAGCGGTAAGTCGTATTCGTCCGCGTACAGCGGCCTGGCCGAAAGATATCCTCGTGCTCCGTCAAACCGTCAGCCGGAGGAACCGCGCCCGGGGCGGTAAGGTCCTGCCAATGTGTCTGGCCGATCCGGAGGCCCCGCAGAAACGTGCCAGCGTGGTTCGAGACAAAATGGAGGCGGCCCTCTGCGCCAAATATCTCGATCTCCTGGTGCTGCCCCATCGCCCCCTGGTACGCCGACCAGCTCGTCTGCAGTACGCCCTGAGCGCCGCTGCCAAACTCGGCGAGAAACGCACAAGAGTCGTCGTTACGGGCGCCGGCTCGCGGATCCTCGGATCGGAGCAGCGTCAGCTCCCCATCGGCGCCCAGGCGCCCCAGGGTGAGAGTATGGGCGCACACTGCCGAGAACTCCTGACCTGTTGCATAGCGGGTGAGATCGATAAGATGAGAGCCCAGGTCGCCCAATATTCCGGCTCCGCTCCGCTCGCGGACGCCGCGCCAGCCGGGCGGGCGCTGAAGGCCAAATCCCCCATGGTACATGCCGGAGACGTGAATTGGGAGCCCCACATCGCCTGCATCAACACGCGCCCGCATTGCCCGAACGTTCGGATTATCGCGATATGGGAAGTTCGCCATGCCGACCACGCCCTTTTCGCGAGCGAGATCGGCCATTTCGCGGGCCTGGGCGGCTGTCATAGCCACCGGCTTCTCTACCGACACGGAGAGCCCGCGCCGAAGCGCCGCCATTGCCGCCGGATAGTGGAGATCGTTGGGCGTGCAGACGATGACTCCGTCCAGCTCCACCGTGTCGAGCATCCGTTCGATATCGGTGAATCCCTGCACGCCATGGCCGTATATCTCGGCCGCCTCATCGGCATCGCGCAATCCCTGGCCACAGATCGCCATCACTCGAGCCGCCGGATGGCTCCGTATTCCGGACATGTGCCAGAACTTGGCCCACCAGCTCGGACCGATAATGCCGATTCGCACTGTCTCCAACTGTGTCACTCGCCCTCCTCAGATCGATTGGCGCTCACGCGCAGCACGGGCCATCAGGGAAAATCGCGGGCACAATCCCGTCTCCGGCACCGCCATATTGGCCGTACATTCGGGTCTCCGACCTCGACTCCCTGCCGCGCTCGACGACCGGACCCGGGCCATCGGATTTGTTGACATCGGCTAGTATAGACGTTATAATGCCCGAGTATGAGATTACAACAGTGAGATTCTCTTTCGGAACCGCACGAAAGGCAAGCGAGGTCGCTCATACGGTATGCGAATAGCCCTCTTTTCTGAATGCTATAGTCCCGTCACAAACGGGGTGGTCACCTCGCTGGTAAATCTCCGGCATACCCTGCGCTCCTGGGGACATCAGGTTTACATATTTGCGCCCGGAGCGCCCCAGCCAGACGATGACTCGGATGTCTTTCGACTTCCTGAACTCCCCTTCCCGGCCCATCCCTACCACTTCGCGCGGCCGTTTCCACGCCTCGGGCTCAACTTCGCAGCGCTGGACGCGGAGATTGTCCACTGCCAGCACCCTTTCACAATCGGCAGGCTTGGCGCAGATGTCGCCCGGCGCCACCGTATTCCCATGGTCTACACCGCACACTCCCTGTACGACACCATGGTCACCTATTCGCGCTCGCCTCTCATGCGCACGATGGGTCCACGGGCAGCCCGCGGAGTCGTGAAGCGCTTCTGCGCGAAAGCGGATTACATCATTACGCCCTCCTGTCACACACGCGACTCCCTCCGCG
>JBBRJW010000547.1:0-3299 GCA_038218705.1 Chthonomonadales bacterium
CTAACAGTGCGCGAACCGCAGCGGGCTGGCCGGCCTGATCCGCTGCACTGCGAACGAG
The DNA here is from genome assembly GCA_038218705.1 of Chthonomonadales bacterium. Classification (GTDB taxonomy): domain Bacteria; phylum Armatimonadota; class Chthonomonadetes; order Chthonomonadales; family Chthonomonadaceae; genus JBBRJW01. The sequence continues at coordinate 59 of JBBRJW010000547.1, forward strand.
CGCCCGCTCGACGAGCTCCCCGGTCATTCCAAACACCGAGAGGCCAGGTTCCCGGCTCAGGTTGCCCGTTAGCAGCCGAATCGAGCCCGCCGCCGCCGACCATTGGCCGATAAGCTCTCTGGCGAACCCCACGCGCCAGAGGCGAACCGTGCAGAGATACTGCTCCCGGTCTCCGCTGGAGACCACCCGTGAGAGGTCGGTCTCCAGCAGATATCCCGGAACGTCGCGGCCCTGCGGGTTGGCCGCAAGAACCCGGGCACGGCCACTGGCTTCCCCATCCGCAATCCGGGCAAATGCACCGGTGATCCTGCCGGCCAACCCCTGGGGCAGCCCGCCGCGGTCACGTACGGGCCGGATAGTGATCCCGGGCTGCGCCTGGCAGAGCGCCGGGGCGATCAGCGACCAGATGCCGACAATGGCCGGAAGCGGGGATCGCATCTGCTACTCGACCCCGAAGGTGAGAGAGTAGGTATAGAACGGCTGGCGGGCCGGAGAATCCACTTCGATGATACGTCGAAGCTTGCGCGGTTCCGCTCCATCCGGCGGAAACGCCTTGATCAGCGCCTCGGCGCGCTCCCGGCTCGTGAAGAGGATGGCTTTCACCCGCTCCGAGCCCGCTGCATCGGCTGCGTAGGACTTCCCTGCAACAGAGGGGAGCCGCACGATTGTGTTCGCCCCGACTTTGCCAGCGTCGATGTCGTTCCCGTGCGGGGAGATCAGGTAGACCTTCCCGTCCGTATCTTTATCGAGGAGCACGAGCCAGCCCTCGGCGGAGCCAATGCGAGCCTGGAACGTGAACGCTTCGCCGCGGCGCAGTGTCGATCGATTTGGTCTCATCTCGAGCTCAAGCTGATCCGGGCTGCTGCTGTCCTCATTGAAATCGTCCCAGAGAGTCCGCTTCGGCTGAGGTTTCGGCTCGGGCTTCGGGTCCGGCTTGGGCTCGGGCTTTGGGTCCGGCTTAGGTTCAGGCTTTGGATCCGGCTTAGGTTCAGGCTTGGGCTTCTCCCCATTCTCGAAAACCCGCAGGTCACCCGCTTCCGATGGGCTCAGCTTTGGCGTCTGGGCCTGGTCCATGTAGTCCGCGACGGCTCCTGTGACGTCCTTCTGGACCTCTCTCCAGAGCGTTGACGTGGTCGCTTTATCCAGTCGGCCTGCCAGAAAGTGCGTGAAGACTCCGCCGCGGACGCCATCGAAGTCGTCCTCACCGGACGTCTGATTGGCGAGCGACGCCGTAAAGTAGCAGATCTTGGGGCCCGTTGCGATGTGGTCGTTACTGTCCTTTGCGATCGGGTCATCGATTCCGCGCAGTCCAGGCTGATTGGCCCGGCGATAGCTCCGCGTTCTCTTAACGTGGCGGCCGATACCCTTTCGGCCCAGTCCGCCGGAGAAGCAGGAGTCGAGAAGCACCGTGCGGGAGTAGGACGGAACGGCCAGAACCGCTTCGTAAAGCGCATCCCGGCCCAGGTCGTGCGCTTCGTTCTTCTCGCTCGAGTCGGCCGGGAGCAGGCAGGATGCGCCATTCGATTCCACCGCGCCATGTCCGGCAAAGTAGAAGACAAACCGCTCATCCGGTCGATTGCTGGTACGCGCCTCCGCGAGGGCGGCAAGGATCGCCTCGCGAGTGGCCTTCTCGTTTTCGAGCACTACAGTCTTGAATCCCAGCTTCACGAGCTGCTTCTCTACGCTGTGCGCGTCATTAACGCATCCCTCAAGGTTTGCCCCCGGGGCGAGCTGTGGGTACTCGTTTACGCCAACGAGCACCGCGTGGTCGGCTCTGGCGATTGGAGCGGCCACCGCTGCGACGAGTGAAAGCGCGCACGCCAGTGAGTGGCGACGATAGATCGGAAGAACCTGGCTCACTTGGCGGCTCCTTTCGCGGGCTCGTACGTGATGCTCGGAGTGACCTTCACGGGCAGGGTGCTGCGCGCGATCGGGCCGCCAGGGCGCTGGCCCCATCCCTCCACCGCATTCTGGGTTACGAAATCTTCATCCAGCAGCGCAAATCCCTTGTTGGCCCACGCGGTGGTCCAGCTATTGACCATCAGAAACGCGTGCTTGTCCTGGTCATACCCGAGCAGGCAGATGGCGTGAAATCCCTGCAGCTTGCCCTTTGCGTCGCCGGGCTTATAGACAAAGCCAGGATCGTGCGGGATCTTGAAGAAGTCCTCATATACCGGGATGCCAATGACAAATGGCTGCCGGGTCTCAAAGAGCCATGTCTGCAGTCGCGCCACGTTCCCGGGCTCGCCATTGCTGGCCCCCTTGAACAGGCTCACCGTCTGCCGCGCCCGGTAGCGAAGGGCGCGAGCCTTGATTCCGTCAGTCGGCTGAGTGGTGACATCCTTCTCGTCCCAGGGCATATCCGCCAGGGTTGCGCATCCCTGCTTCGCGAGCACATCGAAGGCCTCATAGATGTGCATTCCGTTCTCTTTATCGCCGCGGTTGTATTGATGCCAGATGAATGCCGGACTGAAGAGGAACTTCTTATCGAGCCGCTCCTCCGGGGTGAGCTTGCGCTGTCGGGCGACCGACGTTGAGTAGCAGTAGTAGGCGGTTGACCAGCCAACGCAGGAGCCCGTTTCACCCTGGTCGCCGACCGGCGGGAGAGTATCCCGCAGATCGAAATGACGCGGCAGGTCCGCCCCGCGACTCGCTATGGAGACGTGGGCATGGGACGAAAAGGCCGCTTCAGGAGAGGGCACGCAGCCGAGATGGGTTGATTGGGAACTCGCATGGACTGAAAGAGAGAGGAGGAGTAGGCAGGACCATGCGCCTGAACTGAGAGCGAAAAAGCGCCTGGAGCAGTGGAAGATGCGGCGCGCTCTCTGCGGGGTATTCAATTGTGACAAGTAGTGGTTTTCCTTTCAGGCCCACAGCGTGCGCCCGAGAGCATGGCGTAGTCTGCTACAGCGCTCGGGAGCAACCGTACAAGATGGAATACGACATTGTATCATATAAGCAAGCACTCATACAATAATAATTTGCGTGAGCCTAAGTCCGCCGGACACGGTTCGCAGGTTCTCCGCGAACTGATGGGGCGCTCGGCGCGACTTGTCACAGAGACGGGGCGCGGAGTACAATGGACTACCCGCTTGTTTGTACGCCCGAGCGGGTCCGGGAGGTTGCATTTCCTATGAGACGCTCTGCTTCCTATACACTGCTCGGACTGGTCGTCGCTCTGGTCCTCGTGGGCCTCGCCACAGGCATCGAGACCGGCGGCCGCGGAGGTCTGGCAGCGATG
>JBBRJW010000548.1:0-3291 GCA_038218705.1 Chthonomonadales bacterium
CCCAGAGCCCCCACCCGATACGGCCCCCCATCAACAGGAACACCAGACCGAAGAGAGGCGCGGAGATCCGGCCGACGGTGAGCGCCACGAGCGGCACCAGCAGGCAGGCGAGCGCCAGCGCTCGCACGGATGCCCGCGGACCACGCTTCTCGCTCAGCAGCGTCCAGACCGGAGTCAGCGCAACGATGCTGACGGCCTGAAGCATCTGGTAGACGCCGCCCCAGGAATCGGGGAGGTTAAATCGCTGCGATGCGTAAAGTACATAGAACGGCATCGCCGCGCCGCCGAACCCGAGCAGGAGCTGGATGGCCGCAAGCCGCACAAACCCCGGGTCGCCGCGCACCAGGCCGAGAAGCTTTTTCAGGTATGGAATCATGGGCGGCCGATCCGCCAGGGTCGGGGCGCTTCGAGGGCGAGCAGGCTCGCGCAGCAGAACCACCCCTATCGATGAGAACTGAATCATCACAGCGCTGATCGCCGTCAAAATAGCGTAGTTGTGAGGATAGGGAAAGCGTGCGGAGGCCAGAAGGGTGCGCACGCCGAAGCCAGCGATCAGGATCGAAACGATTCCCGCCACGAGCTGCGAAGCGCCGAAAAACCGTCCGCGCTGCCGGGCAGAGAAGGTCCGCCCGATGATCTCCATCCACGGCACATAGCCGAGACCATCTCCGAGCATCCAGATGGTGAGAATCACCACTGCGGCCCAGAGAGCGGCAATCCGATGCGCCTCGGAATCCGCAGCGTGCCACAGGAACCAGGGAAGAAGCAGAAGCGGCAGCCGCGTGAGGGTGCAGTTCCAGACCAGCCACGGCTTCTGGCGAGCCCGCCAGTGGGTGGCGTAGGCGACAAAGATCTGAATGCTGCTGAATGCGAAGAAGCGAAGCGACGCAAACCCGCCGATCATGGGGCCGTCCATTCCGAGACGTCTCAGGAGCAGGGGCAGCACCGCGCTCATGTCGAGGAAGGCCATCGAGATGGAGAAGAAGGTGACATCGACCATGAGCGCGCGGAAATTCCAGCGCGCTATGTCGCGATCACCCGTGTTGACAGCATCGTCCCGCATGGCATCAGGATACCTGAAACGTCGGTCCGCGCTCTTTGCAATTCTGGCTTGCGGGCTGGCGTTGCTGACACTGGGGCATCTGCCGGCTGGCCGCGGCGCGACGCTCCGCAGGGCCGTGGACCCCGCCGTGCCCCCCGAGCTGCAGCAGATGATCGCCCGCGCGGCCGACGCGCTCAACAGGCGGAGCCCGGAAGAGGCGGCTCGCTTTACCGCGTCGGGGAAGCCTGCTCCGTTTGCGTGGGCGGCACGGGCGTCCTCACGCTGGACCGGTGACGCGCTTGCGATTCCGGGGACCAGCCCGGCCACCGAAACCCGCGGATTCCTCGCGGTCTTCCACGCCTGGCACACCTGCGAGAGCGAAGCCGACCATGTCTACCGGCTGGTCCACCAGCCCGATGGCTGGCTCATCGGCGACGAGATCCCCGAGGACGAGACGCTCGGGGTACGCGTCCGGGACCACGTGCTCCGAGTCGGTCTCCGGAAATCGGACCGCACCGTATCGATCGAAGACACCGCCCGTATTGAGCTGACGCGCGCTGCTGGCGCGTTCGGGCTGTTGCGCCTATCCGAGGACTATACTGTTGAGAGCTGCGCGGAGATAGCCGCGCAGGGCGGCCATCCGGTTCCATTCAAGCAGGCAGGCGGAATCATCGCCTTTGCTCATCCGAAAGGGACGCACTGGTCGCTTCGGCTCGCATATCGTGGCGCGCCGGCGCATACGGAGACCGACTATTTCAAACCGGACGAGGTCTCCCTCGAGTCCTACTGGGTTCCGCACACCGGACGCCTCCCCGCCACCTCAACGGTGACCGTAACTGCGCCAGTCGGGTGGAGCGCCATCGCGCCAGGGGAGCGTATACGACAGACCGCCGGCCCGGATGGGGCCGAGACCACTACGTGGCGAAATGAGCTCCCGATCTCGTACTACACTCTGGACGCTGGCCGATATCGGATCACCGAGCGGAGCTGGCAGGGGCGCACGCTCGCAGCTTACCTGCTGACCGGTGACGGCCAGATGGCGAACCGCTGCCTCGACCTCCTGCAGCGGGCGATGCCATTCTACGAGAGCCACTTCGGCCGCTACCCCTATTCGCGCTATGCGGTGGTGGAGACGCGCGGTGAATTTCCAGGCGCGCTGGAGTCATACTCGTTCGCGACATTTGGCCCGAAAACGCTGCCCGACCTGATCCCGCATGAGCTGGCGCACACCTGGTGGGGCGGGATAGTCGGCTGCACGTATACGCACTCCATGTGGGATGAAGCCCTGGCGGAGTATTCCGACCAGATCGAGGCGGAAGCGAACGGGCACCCACCTCGAGCGCCGGATTGGGCGCAGCTTCTCGAACAGCGGCAGAATATGGCGAGCGAGTATGCGGTCGTCCCGTTGGCTTCGGCGCGCGACACCAATGCCGAGCACGAAGTGGCCGTTGGGTACGATAAGGGCGTACGCGTAATGCGAGCTCTGGAGGCCGAAATCGGGCAGCCGGCGCTGCTCCGCGCGCTGAAGGACATTCAGACCCGCTGGCCGCACGGCGATCCTGCGGAGTGGCCGGACCTCCAGGCCGCCATTGAGAAGAGCAGCGGGCGTAACCTGAAGTGGTTCTTTGAGCAGTGGCTGCACCGAACAGGCGTGCCGCTCGTCGGGATCGCGAACGTGAGCATTCAGCGCGCAGGCGACCGGTGGGCAATCGCAGGCGACGTGATGCAGGAAGCCCCCTTCTACCGGCTGCGCATTCCCGTGTCGGCCGAGGGGAATCGGGGCACATCCGCGCAGGTGATAGTGGAGTGCACCGGTGAGCGAACGCCATTTCGGCTCCTGTGCGACGATCCGCCCGTTCGCGTACGGCTCGATCCGAAGGAGACTCTGCCCTTCGCGCCCTCCGCGCGCTGGAAGAGCGGTGACGATCCTACGGTGGTGACCCTCGACCGCACAGCCGTTCGGTAACCGCCCGGGGAGGGGTGATCATGACATCGGGCCTTAAGCAGTGTCCTGGATGCGGCCAGCCCTGTGTGCTGTCGATGCGCCAGTGTGGACGCTGCGGCTGTCTCTTCGCGCCCCCGGCTTCAACCGGCGAGAGGGAGCGGCCCAGGGTCGCGGCCGGGCCACCCGTGGCGGTTCCCGCTCGCTCCGCACCAGGCGCCGTCCCTCGCATCCTCTTTCTCGCGGCGGTGCTCGGCCTGCTGCTGCTGGCAGGCTATCTGCGGCAGCCGCCGCCCGCTTCCAGGCC
>JBBRJW010000549.1:0-3291 GCA_038218705.1 Chthonomonadales bacterium
TCTCCCGTACGCTCTCGTATGCGCCTAACGTCGGGAGGAGGCGCGTCTATGTTGTTGAGCGCGCCGATCTGCTCACCGAGTCGGCAGCCAACAGCCTCCTGAAAGTGCTGGAGGAGCCCCCACACTATTCCTGCTTTGTCCTGCTCGCCCCCCATGCAGCCCGCATGCTCCCGACGATTGTCTCGCGCTGCCAGATGGTGCGCCTGCAGGCCGCTCCGGTCGAAGGGCTCGCGGCGATGCTGGCCGAGCGGCTGGGGCTCGAGCCGGAGCGCGCTTCCATGCTCGCCGCCTACTCGGAGGGGCGGGCCGGGCAGGCCATGACGCTGGCCCAGAACGTGGGGGTTGCGGAGGAGGTTGCCAGCGTGCTCGACTTCGCCGAGTCGATCCCGCTCGCGCCGCGGGTGCGCGCGCTCCGAATTGCCGAACAGATGCGAAAACTGGCGAGCCAGGTGAAGGCGCTTGTAGGCGAGGAGCCCACTGCGCCGGCCGAGGGCGCGCCGACTGCGAAGGAGAAGACGAGCCGCCGGCAGCTCGCGGCGGTCTTCGACCTACTGGTGACCTTCTACCGCGACCTGCTGGCGACGCGCGTGAGCGGCCCCACCACCCGGCTGGTACACCAGGAGCGCGCGGCGGAGATGGTGCGGCTCGCGGCCGCCGGAGAACCCGATCGCTGGATGCGCTGCCTCGACGCGATCCTCCTGGCGCGCCGCCGCCTCGACGCAAACGCGAACGTCGGGCTCGTAACGGAGGCGCTCGCGATGGTTCTGGTTCGGTAGCGCGCCGCGATCAGCGAGGGCGGAAGGTCAGTTGGGCCGCATCCGCCGGCGCAAGGCCGCGCAGATCCCCCGCTCCCTGGATCGGCCGGCCAGCGCGCGTATTGCCGCGGAGCGAGACACGCCGAACATCCCGCAGGGAGATCGAGCGGCGCGCATCCTCAAACGCATTTGCCGTGAGTGTGACGTCGGCAGCATCCGCAAGCAGACAATCACCCCAGAACCGGTTTTTTGTCAGCTCCACGCCGTCGATCGCGGGATCACGCACGGCACCCGGCAGCGCAGCCGGCGCGTCCAGCACAAACACCAGATCCGGATTCCCCTGGCCCAGCCTGAACTGGCACCGCCGAACCGCTACGCGATAAGGCACCGGGCCTTCGATCTCATCTCCCGTAAACCAGGCGAGCGCATTGAACTGGCAAGCCTCAAGCGTAACCGGGGAGCGGAATCGGCAGCTCGTATCCATGCGGCAACCGCGCAGCGTGGTGTCGGGATTGCTGCTCTCCTCATTCCAGACGAGCGCCTTGCCTGCCTCTATCCCTGCGATAGGTGCGGCAAGCTCCACGGTGAAGAGAGGCGCGGAATTGGGCCCACCACCGCTCGCGACCACGTGTGCGATCCGCGCGCGGCCAAGCATCACGCCCCGCGAGGGGCTGTAGAATCGCAAGGTATCGCCCGCCTCCATCGCAGCGATTCCGAGCGGGAAGTTCTGCGACAGGCTGATCTGTCCGCCCGACCCCACGCTTCCCACGGTGGAGGTATGGCTCGCGATATTGAAGGCATCGTCCCCGGAGCCCTGCACCACGCACTCCTCGAATAGCAGCTTCGCCCGGTTGTTCTTCACATGGAATGCGTCTCGCCAGGACGAGGCGATGCGCCCGCTACCCGGCTTCGGCAGCACGGCAACCCGCCGCATGGTGACTCGCCCACGGTTGCCACTGATGCCGAAGGCGAACCAGGGCGCGGACCAGAGCTCAACATTCTCAAACGTGATATCGCTGCACTCCGCGATGCGGCAGCTCTCGCCCGGGCCATACCGGTGTGCAATGCCCGGAACGGGGATCGAGAAGCGCCATTCGCCCGGCCGGATCGCGCTAAAGATCGGATCGCCGGGCGTTGAGAGGACTCGCACCACACGGGAGTCCGCGGTGTGCCGGATCTCGCGCACTTCGAAGTTGTGGCGTACCCAGTATGCGCCTCCGGTCCCCTGCTTGCCATAAGGGCCGGGGCTCCAGAGCGACCCGAAGAACGCCTGCTCGCCATCGGCGTGGGTTGGGCCTCCCGGCGGCGGTGGCGTCACGCCAGGGTCCAGGCGAATGTCGAGGGCGCCAGAGGCCCGGTCGAGCGCCGTAACAGTCCCCTCCGCGAACGGCAGCGGCACGGTGTCGACCTTAAGATTCCGCACCGATACGTTCCGCGAATGCGTGAGTGTGAGGAAACGCTGCTCGCTGTCGATCAGAAAGAGCGACCCGCCGCCATCCAGCGTGAGATCGCGGAAGCCTTCAAGCGGAAACGCATACCGCCCGCGGCCGCTCTTCAGGTAGTAGCGCCCCCCACCGGAAAACTGTACTCGCACCGGCCCTTTGGCACCTGCGGCGGCATCGAGCATGCGGAGCACGGCCGGGCCATCGTCGGTGCGGCCGTCGCCTCGCGCCCCGAACACCTCGGCCCGCAGCACGATGGGCTGCGCCGGTACAGCACCGGCCGGCCCGCCGCCAAGCGCCGCGAGCAACAACACTCCCACCACCAGCCAGCTCCCGCTTCGCATTCTGGTCACCGCCTTCCGCGCCGCATCGCGCCACCGATTTGTGGGCGCACGGGCATTACCGGATTCTACCCAATCCCCGGCCCCGACGCCCGAGACGCCGGGTGGCGAGGCAACCCGCCTTAGCCTGCGCCTCTCATCATCTCGCGGGAGCACCGATTCCTCTCTCGCCCGACCGGGGCCAGCCCATCGGCTGCTTTTGCGGTGCGCCCGCCTTCACCGCAAATCGGGGGCCAGGCACCCGCTGAAACGCTCGCGTCGGAAGCCCTCTGCACGGTGCGCCCCCCTTTCCCCCAAAAATTTATTTGGGGGGGGCCAGGCGGGCGCACAACCTCACGCGCCGCCCCGCCTCAGCGACGCCGTTTCCGGCGCGCGGGAGGCACGCGAAGGGGCACACATGCTGCGCTCTGAATGTTTGCTAAGGTAAGGGTGACTGAAATCGCTTGCCAATGGCCCCGGCTTCGCCTGCTGGTTCGAGCCGGGAGAGTGTTGGCCCGCGCCTCCGAGCCGGGCGGGTTCCCGGCAGGCGCTCCTCGCCCTGTTCACGGTGCAGGGATTTCATTGCGCCCCGAGGGAGCGAGGGCGCACGCCCCTCCCTTAGCGAGCGAGTATCGCGACACCAGAGTCCGAGACAGAGAACCGTTCGCGCGATGCGAGCGAGAGTTTAGGGGAGGGGAGGGGGAGGGGAAATAGCGAGCGATCTCACAGACGATCCAGCCTAAACTTCTCGCCTGTGGACGGCGGAAAGGGAGG
>JBBRJW010000550.1:0-3283 GCA_038218705.1 Chthonomonadales bacterium
TCCCGGCTCACGCTCTCGGCCATGCCAATACCCTCCAGTTCGGAAATGAAATAACGCGCAAACAGCGGGTGTACTCCCGGGTGATACTCAGCGCGCTGCGCAAGAAAATCGCGGAACGACGCAGCGTTAAGAGCAACGAGAAAGCGCGCCACGAAGAGCGTGTAGAGCTTCCGGGCGGTGTCGTCATAGCTCGGCCGGTTCGCCTCGAACTCGGGAGGTAGGCGCGTACGCCACGTCAGGGAATCGAGAATATCTGAAAGCAGGTCTTCACTTGCGAGCGCAACGACGTGGTGGCTCACCTGCGCCTGCCATACCTCGTCATAGTTGATCACGTAGAGTGGCCGATCGCTCATCGACGCGAGAACCCGCTGACCGCGCTTCAGGTCCTGGCTGAAGTGAGTCCAGCGGCCAATCGCAGCGAGCAATGCTACGGGAGCCAGCGGCTCGCTGCCGGGGCGCGGCGCGCCATAGTAATTGCCATCGCAAATCCGTGGGCGCCTATAAAGTGACTTCGGTTTCGCCTCCTCTCGTGACTTCCCCGCAGTGGACGCCTTTCGGGCCCGCACTTTGGCCACCATCATCCCGGAGGTGGTCGCGGCGAACATGTCCTGAAAAAGCCCGACGAACTGCAGCAATGCATCGCAGTCGGTGTCGAGGGGCAGATCCGGGTAGATCGCCGTGTTACGATAATTCTTGCCCTTATGAGTAGCTGAGAGAGCCGATGGTTTATGCGGTGTAGCAACTGCTATCGCCGCGCAGGCAGCCTCGAAGAGCGTACCGGGCGGCTCCGAGAGTGAAGCGCGCCCTCCCTGATTGATCTTCGCCGTCACCGGTGCAAACGACCGGCTGAATGTAATGTGCTTAGTAAGTGCGGAACCATCGTTGAGGTCTTTCCGAATCATGGACATGTTATCGTAGAGCCCTTTTGCACTCCCATCGTCCGTCACAATTGTCGGAAACAGGTAGCAACCGTGCAGGGCGACCAGTTCGCGTTTTTTGCGACGCATGTCTTGGGCCACGTCGTCAGGATCCACGGCCCGAAACTCGAGGCCATTACTCAACGCCGGATCATCGAGAGTCCGCATCTGGAAGCTTGCAAGGCCGTCGTCGAGTGCGGCGGTCAGGAGCTTTGCCACAGCCGAATCATCCATTCGCGTAAACTCCTCCGGCGACTTGCCAGCCAGGGCAAGTGCTGCTGCAAGTCCGTATCGCGGAAACGGATGGTCCAGAAGGCTCATATAGTTGTTCAATTGAGATCCCTCCAGCCCGCTTCGACCCAGCCGTCGTTTGAACCCAGATAGAGCGGCGCTGCCGGGTCACAGACTGCCAGGCACAATTCGCTCGCCACCGCGCCTGATGTCACCACCCGAAAATGGTAATCGCCGTTCGGAATCACATACTCCCGCGGCGTCGGGCTCACGTAGTACTGTGGAAAGAGGGGTCGAAGAACCTCAAGATGGACTTCCTGCTTCGCCACAAAGCCCGTGAGCACCCGAGGGTCGCGGCTCGCTGAAGCTTTGTCGCTGACAGTGATCTGCTTGCTTGCGAGCGCGCTCATGATCGGAATGGCGGACTTGTCGTATTCCCTGCTTCCGTTCGCAAAGCTCAGGCCCGTCGTGTGCAGGTGCTGCGACCAGTAGTCACTGTAGAAAGTGACACTGGGCAGGATCGCCGTTTCAAAGCGCACATGGAACTGAAGCAGGCTCCGGTAGTCCGCGCCTGATACGCTGGTCGGCTTGCCATGGAGCTTCGCAAGCTCCTTCAGGAGCGTGTCGCGCTCCACTTTACCGATGTGCCAGCCAAGCGCATTCTCGAGCATGCCGTACAGCATTTCCCGGGTGGGATGCGCCTGCGAGCGATAAAACTTGCCGGGCATTCGGGCAACCATGGAGAGCGGTGCAAGTGCTTCGATGGTCAGCTCGCCGACTGCGTCGAACGTCGGTGGGTTCCGCAATAGGTCGGTTGCATTCATGCGCCTGCTCCCCGATAGTCCACCTGGACCATCCCGAACCCCGCACTGTTCTTCTCGCCAGCGCCGCAGTCATACATCAGCCGGATCAGATCCGGAGAGCCCTTCACGCGGAAAGGAGCTTGCACCCCGCGGACCTTGATCCCCTTGAAGTCGATCAGCCGCGTGCCACCATGAGTCGCCCGGGCAATATACTCCTGGTCGAAATCGAATTCGAAGGCCGCATCCGCATCTGCAAACGGCGCGCCATGCAGCGCCTCCCACTTGCGGAGCAGGTTGCCGCGAATCGCGACCGAGAACGCCGCCCGGTCCACAGGGGTCAGGTAGTGCGCGCCGCCCGGGCTATCCTGAACCGAGGCCACCACCGGTGTAAGGCACGTAAAAGCGGCCTGCCCGGCCGAGAAATCCGGATCCGGCAGAATAGAAGCCTGGACAATGGGCATCTGCTGACGGCCCACGGTCAGGCTCCCAGCCTTCAGCAGCCCCTCGGCGAAGTGCCGCAGGAAGGGCTCGTTTGGCGACGCGACACGCCACTCAACCGTTCCGGGGTCCAACCAGAGCGTCGCCCCGACAATGCGGCGGCGGCTCTTCGGCACGCGGAGGCTGGAAAAGCAGAAGAGTTTCACGCGCTTGCTGCTCCCCTCCCTCCCATATCCGTCGTCGTGGAGAAACTGAGCGAAATCGGTGTCGCTGCCGCCCAGAAACTGGTAAACGATGGCGGTCAGCAGGTGGTGATGGTTAATCGCGACCGCCGTCGGCTCTTGAATCTCTGCGAGAACCTGAAGCTGCATGTTCGTCTCCTATTCTAATGTTCGTTCGGCTGTCCCACTATTCGCTATCGGAGGTCCCGTACCCTTCTGCGGGCCATCTCGGTGATCAGTCCGCCAGATCGCTTCATGTATCCTTACTCCGGACAGGCGAACGAAACCGGAAAGCATCTGCAAAGGTTTTTTTTTCGCACAGAAAGCTCGCTCCACCCGTTCCCGGGCGAGCGGAATCTGCCCGGGAGCCGGCGATCTCTGCGCGAGTGCGTGCCCTCCCGCCGAGGGGGAGAGGCCCGCGCCACCCCCTTTCCGGCGAGCGCGCAAGCCGGAAGCCTGACGCTGCGCGAGAAGCCAGGCGCGCGAGCGGATCCGGAAAGGGGGCCCCGGGGGGATAGGCAGGCGCGCCAATGGGCAGGAAGGCTCTGCCAGACAAGCCGGCCGGGGGGACTCGTGCGCCCCCCTGGCCCCCCCCAAATTTGGGGGGAAAGGGGGGCGCACCGCGCAGCCTACGCCGGCAGAGGAAAGGGGGGCGCACCTCATGGCCTTCGCT
>JBBRJW010000551.1:0-3280 GCA_038218705.1 Chthonomonadales bacterium
AAAGAGGAGCCCGCCCATAACAACGCGCCGCGCGTGCGCCGGCCGGGAGCGGCGCAAGCGGAGCAGGGCGCGCACGGCCAGCACGCCCGCCACGATCAGTGTTCCGGCCAGCGCGGCCAGAAGGAGTGGCTCCTGCTCGGCGTATGGAAACTCGTCGTCGGGTGGAGCGGCCAGCCAGACCCACGCCTGCCAGGCGAGCGCCACGGGGAAGGCAGCGAGCAGCGCATCGCCCCCGGCTTTCAGCAGACTCTGGCCGAATGTCTCCCCCTCGGGCATCTGGCTCACCACTCTCTCCCTCTGTGCATTCATGTTGGCCAACCCCCGGCCCCCGCCGGAGCCACTGGCTGCAGCCGTGCCCATCCGCCGGGCCCGTTTCCGGAGTCGGTCGCTCGCGCTGGCCGGTGCGCGGCACAATTCCGGCGGTGTGCGCGCTCGCCGGAGACCGGGGCGAGAGCCTTCGCCCTCTGGCCGGGAGGGCAACCGTCGCGTATAGACCGCCGGGCAAGGGCTGCGCACCGGCCTCTGTCTGCCAGCATCAGGGCAGCGAATCGGCGACCCACCGGTCCCAGAGCACTGTAAGCGCTTCCGACGCCAGGAGCCCTGGAGTCCTCGCAGGAATTCCGCGGGCAGCGGCTAAAACGTACGGTAGCTCATGAGTTTGATCTACCTGAACGGCTGGGCCCGGCGACAGACACTCCGTGCCTGGTTCCCGGATCATGGACTATTCCGGACAGCTCCTGTGGCCGGGTTGATCCGCGTGGTTCGTATTGACGGCTGATCAGAAGAAGGGGGCCGCGCTGTTGGATCACGAAGAATGCCAAACCCAGGAATTCGCGGATGATATCCTTCTCGCGGACGAAAGCACCCGGCTCATCGCGCTCCAAGCAGATGTGCGCGCGCTCGTCGTCGCGGCTCGACTGCGCACCAGTAGCTTTGTCAACCAGGAGCTGACCCTGCTCAACTGGGATGTCGGCCGGCGAATCCGCACCGAGTTGCTTCTGGAGCGACGGGCCGATTACAGCAAGGAAGTGGTGGAGCGCCTGGCAATCGTCCTTTCGAACCAATTCGGAAGGGGTTTCGGTCGGCGGAATCTGTTCAATATGATCCGCTTTGCCGATTGTTTCGCGGATCGCCAGATTGTGCAGACACTGTCTGCACAATTGAGCTGGAGCCATTTCGTGGAGCTGCTGACGCTCAATGAGCCCCTGAAGCGGGAGTTCTATGCAGAGCTGGCCCGCCTTCATCGATGGAGCGTTCGGACCCTGCGCGACAAGACCCGCAGCATGCTCTTTGAGCGGACAGCGCTCTCGCGCAAACCTGACGAGCTCATTCAGCAGTAGATAGCGCAGATCCGGGACGAGGATCAGCTTACTCCGGACATGGTGCTTCGCGACCCCTATCTGCTCCCGTTCCTTGGACTACCCGACCTCTTCACCGAAAAGAACCTCGAGAGCGCCATCATCCGTGAGATGGAGGCGTTTCTGCTGGAAGTCGGAGACGGCTTCACCTTCGCGGCGCGGCAGAAGGCAATTCCCGTTGGCGCCAAGACCTACTGGCTCGACCTGCTGCTCTATCACCGCAAGCTCCGGAGGCTGGTCGCGATCGAACTGAAGGTCGGTCCTTTCCAGCCGGACTATAAGGGCCAGATGGAGCTCTATCTGAGCTGGCTGAATCGGTACGAGAGGGAGCCTCACGAGGAGGCCCCGCTCGGTCTGATCCTCTGCAGCGAGGCACAGCCGGAGGAGATCTCACTGATGGGTCTGGAGCAGGGCGACATCCGCGTGGCCCGCTACCTCACCGAAAAGCTGCCTCCGGCCATGCTGGAGGCCAAATTGCGCTCGATCGTCCGGAATCAGCGGGAATATATGGCTCGCAGCCAGGGAATCCTGGATGATCCCGATCCAGGACTTCAGGGCGACTCGCCCGATTTGGAAATCCCTTCCCCATAAGGCGCATGAGAGGCGACCTCAGCCTGATCCCCGGTTAGCGTGTCCACTGACAGATCTGTTTGACACAGGTCTCGCATAAGCCTGCTGCCGATCGTCACCCTGGCGGTCGGCACTTCATCCCGGCACTGGAGAGGCCCGGGTCTAGCTGGGCTGCCACCCATGATCTCTGTTACAGCCTATTCCGGGCTGCCTCCGATATCGGAACAGAGTGCAGCCGCTTCCGGCGCGGCGCCGCCATGTGTCCCTCTCTCAGATCGTGCGCGGCCAATACGTGAGCGCTCGCTGTCGACTGCTCGCTAGAGCGATGAGCGCGCGACCCACCGGTCCCACAGCGCTGTAAGCGCTTCCGACGCCAGGAGCCCCTGCGGCGGCCCGAGTACGCCTTGCGCGGGCGGCGCGGGTGGCTGCGGGAGCGGCGCCCCCGGGGCGCCGCCAGCCGCCGCTCCCAGCAGGCGCAGGCCCTCGTCCCGATCTGCTCCGCGCTGAAAGACCACCAGGCTGCGCCCGGCGTGCACGATGCCGTAGCGGGGAGAGCGCAGCAGCGCCAGCGCAACGGCGCGGCCGATCGAGCGCGGAGCGAGCGGGTAGGCCCCGGGGCAGAGCAGCACCCGGTCCACGGGCGCGCAAAGCGCGGCCGCGTCGAGCTCCGCATCGGCCAGCGGCGGGTAGGCGCGCCCGCCCTGCTGCCGGAGCGCTTGCACCGAGCCGCCCCAGGCTGCCGCCCGGAAGGGATTGGGGAATGTATAGCAGCGCTCGCGATGGCTCAGGTGTGTGACCAGCACGCTGTCCGCAGAGACGGCCTCGCCCGGGCCGACGCGCTCGATCTCCGCGAGCGCCTCCCGGCAGACCGGCGGCGCGAGGTGCGGCAGGCTGCCCCAGGTCACCATCACCGGCCCGGAGGGGAGCGTGCTGAGCAGCGCCAGGAGGAGCAGCGCAGGCAGCAGCCGCGCTCGCTTCGGCCCCAACATCCGCCGTGCCTCGCGCACGCCCCCGATTGAGGCCAGAAGAAGCACGGGGAGCACGAGCGCGTTGTACTGGTGGAAGAGATCATGCATGGTGGGACGGCTGCTGAGCAGGTTGGGCGCAAGCGCCGCTCCCAGCAGCGGCCACGATTCCGGGGCGAGCAGCGGCAGAAGGATGAGCGGGGCCAGGAGCTGCCAGAGATAGCCGCTGTTTTCCGGTCCGCAGAGCCAGTAGAGAGCCGCAATCGGGTGGCGGAGCAGCCCGGCCAGCACGCCAGGCGCGCTCGATCCCCACCGGCCATAGAGCGCCATGTAGCTCGACGCCGCGCCGCCGCTGAAGTGGCGCATAGTGGCGAGCGCCACTGCCAG
>JBBRJW010000552.1:0-3280 GCA_038218705.1 Chthonomonadales bacterium
ATCCGAACGGGCGAAGAGGGCGAGGACGCGATCGAATAGGCGCATTGCGCCGGTCGCGGATGGAAACGAGTAGAAAATGGACGCTGGTCAACGCTCGGTGGTGGCGCTGCTGCTGGGAACCCTATCGATCTCAACACTGCACGCGCTCATACCGTCCCACTGGCTCGCGTTTGCGATTGTCGGGCGAACAGAGCGCTGGACGGTCGGGCGGACGCTCGCCGTCACGGTAGCGGCAGGCGTCGGGCATATCCTGATAACGGTGATTCTGGGAGTTCTGGTTGCGACCGCCGGGAAGGCGCTGGTTCGATCTGTTCCGGAGGCGGCCGAGCATACCATTGCCGCAGTGGTCCTCATTGCACTGGGCATCTGGTTCGCGCTCCCGTCGCTCCGCGGGCATGGCGGATGCCACCACCATCACGAGCACGACTACCTCCCACAGACCGAGGCGGATGCCGAAGATCCCCTTGCGGCGACCGAGCGGTCGCGGCGGGGAAGGACCGCCATCGGCGCGCTGGTAGCGGGCATGACGCTCTCGCCTTGCCTCGACCTGCTCTCGGTCTATATCCCGGCGTTCCAGTACTCATGGCGCGTGGTGGTAGGGATCAGCCTGGTGATGGCGGTCACGACCCTCGGCCTGATGGCCCTGCTGGTGTGGCTGGCGATGCACGGCATGCGGCGCTTGAACCTGGCGTGGCTCGACCGCAATGAGGGCCTTGCAGTCGGGGGGACGCTTGTGGCGCTCGGGCTGCTTCTCTTATTCGTAAAGATGGGATAGGGGCCGCCGTCGGCTCGAAGGAAAGCAGAAGGAGACTGGCACGGCACACGCACACTGCCATCATCATGATGCATCGAGCATGAGCGTCGCGAGGCTGCGGGTCTCGCTGCTGCTCACGGGGGCGTTCGTTGCTGCCGAGGCGATCGTCGGCGCGCGAGCGCACAGCCTCGCGCTGCTCTCAGATGCGGGCCACAACTTCACGGATGCGCTCGCTCTTCTGCTCTCCTGGTATGCGCTCACGGCGGCCCGAAAGCCCGCCACTCCCACGAAGACATACGGGTACCACCGGGTCGGGATTCTCACCGCGCTCTTCAATGCGCTGACGCTGATGGCGATCGCGCTCTTTATCTTCCACGAAGCCTACACGCTGGTTCTGCACCCCCGGCAGGTCGAGAGTGCGCCGATGATCGGAATGGCGCTCATCGCGGTGGCGCTCAACGCCGGGATTGCGATCAGCCTTCGCGGCGACGCGTCGCATAACCTCAACATCCGGAGCGCCTACATCCACATGGCGGGCGACGCGCTCTCGGCGGTCGGCGTGGTGGCAGCCGGCGTTATTATCCACTTCACAGGCTGGAACCTTGCCGACGCCCTGGTAGCGCTCCTTATCGGGGCTTTCATTGCGGCCAGCTCCTGGTCTATCGTCGTGGAGACGATCAACGTGCTGCTGGAGGGCACGCCACGCGGTCTCGATGTGCGCGCGATGGCAGCGGCCATCGAGGCGCTTCCCGGGGTCCAGAACGTGCACGATCTCCACGTCTGGACCATCGCGGACGGAATGAATGCTCTCTCCTGTCACCTCCGCATCCGGGATGCGCAGATTCCACAGGCGCAGGGCGTGGTTCAGGCGGTCAAGGTGATGCTGGCAGGTCGCTACTCCGTCCGCCACTCCACGATTGAGACCGAGTGCGCCGGATGCGACTCACCCGAGCTCTACTGCTCGCTTCCCCTGAGCGATGGCGCCCACGACCATGGCGACGGAGCCTGCAGCCACTCGCACGAATAGCTGTCGGTCCGTCGTCTTCTTCACTCCCGCTTCTCTCGCTCCAGGCGATGGCGACCGTGCGCCGCTGGTTCTTGCCTGACCCCAGCCCCCGTTCTGGTCCGCTCAGAAGCAGGCCAGCGAATGCCTCGCTTGCTGTCAGATCGCGGGCGCTGCTACGTATGCCTGGGGGCGGGGGCTCATCATGCAGATGGTTGAGTTCGCGGCGCGTACTCCACATGCCCGCGGACGTAGCACGCTTCGCCATCTCCCATTTACGTCTGCAGCAGGCGTGGAAGGGACAGATCTCCGGCACTGGCTCGCCTCTCAAGGCCACGGGCCAACTATCTTTGAAAATAGTTGGCCCGGGATGTATCTATTTGACTTCTCGCTCCTTTATATATCAGGAGAGCTCGGCTGTGCGGCCTGTAATCGCCGCTGGCGGCCTGGCGCGACAGTGAAGTCGATTCCCGGTATTCGGCGCGCTCAGGTGGAGTGAGTCGGGACAAGAAGATGACTTAATCGACCGGAGGGGATGGTTAGGTGGGCAGAGCCTGTGGCATGTGTCGGGCTGGCCGGCTGCCGTGTATGCACCAGGAGATCGACATAACGCGGCGCTCCTGCCTGGAGTGTTTACGCGCCGAGATCGGCAGGTTGACGGGCGGATGGACGGTTCGGCAGAGCGGAGATCTTGCCTCGGACGCGGCTGAGGAGTGCGCACAGTGCGTTCTGGTGCAGACTCAGCAGTACAGCGCCACGATTCACGCGGTCCCTTCATGGTAGCGCGTGCGGTACCTTCAGCGGTGCCCTGGCAATGGGGTCAGCAGATGGGCGAAGGCAGAGGCGCGCCGGCTCAGCAGGCAGTCGCCAATGGACGAGATAGGGGAGCATGCGGCGGAGATTGTGGGGGTCGCCGCATTGGCAGCGCGGGCCGCCGAGCAAGGGATTCTCGCAGCCATCGATTTGGAGCGCGCACTGCTGACGCTGACGAACGAGGAGTGCACGCTCATTGACGCTGGCTCGGGCGACAGACCGACGAATTCCGAGACGGGGAAGCAAGACCGGTTCAGCGCCGCAAATCGGCGCGCTGCGCTTCTGCGAGTTCGGCGCAAGCTGATCAGCCGTACCGAGGGGCGGCATGAATGATCGGCCACCCGCGCCGTGGTAGAGCGCACATACCGATTTCTTCTGCCGGCGCGAAAATACTTTGTCATTTTTCGGTGCCCGATGTAACAAACCGGGTTCTCGAGTGCTTGATATATATAGGGACATAAAATCCCCGTATATCCTGCGGCAGGCTGGCAGCGCGCACCGGTGCCCGGGTTCGTGGGCGGGTTGGGGCACACGAGCGAGGCGGATAGCGCGCTGGTGACCATGCGCGCTCGCTGGATGGACCCGGCGACCGGCCGGTTCCTCAGCGAGGATCCTGCCGGGCAGGGGGCCAACTGGCTGGTGTATTGCGGCGATGATCCGGTTAACAAAACGGATGCGAGCGGCAAGTGCACAGGAACTGAAGACGAGAC
>JBBRJW010000553.1:0-3278 GCA_038218705.1 Chthonomonadales bacterium
GCACCATTATACACCGTTTGCGCGATTGCCCGGGCAGAGAACCTGCCGCAGACAGCCGAGCGCCCCCTGACCATCTGCGTGGTCAAGGGGCGCTCCGATGTCAGCAGCTCGAGGAGAACCTAGAACACGGGTACCAGTCCGCTATCTGTCGGAAGCGAGGGCTGCGGGCTGCACTGCGCTGCGATGAACCCTTCGCTGGCCAGCTTGGCGTGGCCATCCACGAAGTAGGCCACCCGGGGCGGGCCGTAGGTGCTGTTGCCGGGCGTGGCCGCCGCCCATGCCTTAATCGCATCCGAGACACCGATGTGGAAAGCGAGCACCTCTGCGCCGAGGTAAGTCTCCGCCGGAAGGGGTATTGCGGCAAGGCCCCCGGCACGGGTTACAACAGTGTTAATACAGTAGCTGGTCTTCTCAACCTTCCAGACGGGCTGCCCCTGCGACGGGTCATTCACGAGCGAAGTCGGCATGCCCACATCGCTGGGGCACTTGAAGAGATCAATCGACTTGATATACGGAAGGGCATACAGGGTTGGATCGTAAATCACCGCGTCGTTCGTCTTCAGGTGCGGCCGGCAGGGCTTGCAGGGGTACTTCGCGGTATACGTGGTCGAAGGGCCCCATTGCGACGATGCCGGCGAGTTGGACGGTGGAAACTGCTCGTCATAGTCCTGGGTGTACATCATCCACGCAAGCCCGATCTGCTTCACGTTCGACGTACAGGATGCGCGTCGGGCGTTTTCGCGCGCTTTCGCGAACACAGGAAATAGAATGGCGGCCAGAATCGCGATGATAGCGATGACTACGAGCAGCTCGATCAGGGTAAATGCCCGCTTGCTTTGGCGGTAATTCATAATGAGTTCTCCCTGGGAGACGGGGATGCCCGTCGTGCCCGTGTATCGGACTGCAGTACGCCGTCCTGCAGTGTCAATTGCCGGTTGGCCTCGGAGGCCAACTCGGGGTTGTGGGTTACCACCACAATGGTGAGCCCGGTCGCGCTCAGCTCGCGGAAGAGCGTCAATATCCGGTCCCCGGTTTTCGTGTCGAGATTGCCAGTCGGTTCATCTGCGAGCAGAAGTCTTGGGTCGTTGATCAGCGCCCGCGCGATCGCGGCACGCTGCATCTCGCCGCCACTCAGCTCGCCCGGCCGGTGGTCCCTACGATCGGCGAGCCCGACGCGCTCCAGTAGCTGCTCGCCCCGGGCCCGTGCATTTCGGCGAGCGAAGAGCGTGGGCAGCAGCACGTTTTCAAGCACGGTCAGGGTAGGCACCAGTCCAAAGTGCTGAAAGACGAAGCCGATCTTCTCACGCCTCAGCCTGGTCAGGCCGCGGTCGTTCAGCCTGGAGGTCTCCAGGCCGTCGATCCGAAGCGATCCCTCCGTCGGGGTGTCCATGCACCCGATCAGGTGGAGCAGCGTTGACTTGCCGGCTCCCGAGGAGCCGATGATCGAAACATACTCTCCTGCAGAGATCTCGAAACTGACGTCGGAAAGCGCATGGAGGCGCTCGGCTCCGCGCCGGTAGCACTTGCCCAGACCCTGAGCGGCGATCACGCGCTCGCCGGGCTGCAGCGGCATTTCGGCCGGCCTGTTGTCCGTTGACTGCTTCAATGTGGCCACACTCATCATCCAGGTCTCCTTGGCTACCGAACCGATCGCATTGCCGCTATCGGCGAGAGCCCGGCCGCACGTACCGCGGGGAGCAGCGCTCCGATTGCGCCCACCACCCAGGCTGCCAGCACACAGAGCGCAGCGAGACCGGTGTCGGGGTGCATGAGCGCGCCGATCGGTGTAAATGGGAGGCGGTCGCGCAGCCACCCCTCCAGGAGCCTCGCTGTAATCGCGGCCGTGCCAACGCCTGTCAGCGCTCCCACCGTGCAGAGAACCCACGTCTCGAGCAGGATCATAGCGAAGACTTGCGGACTGCTCGCCCCGGTCGCCCGGAGCATGCCGATCTCCCGGGAACGCTCGTTTACGGCCATGAGCAGCGTGTTGCCCACCCCGGCCGCAGCGATCAGCAGCGCGATCACTGCCACCATTCCGAGCACGACCCGGGTTGAGCCAACGAGCGACTGAATCGACTGGAAGAGGTGCGCCATCGGCACCACGTTCATCTCCATGCCGGCATCACAGCCTCGCAGATCGGCCACCACGGCGTCGAGCCGATCGGGGTCCGCCAGACGCACCAGGATATGCGTGAGCTGTCCCGGCCGCTTGAAGACCTGCTGAGCCCCTGCGAGCGATAGAAACGTGAACCCGTCATCTGCGCCATCGGTCCGCCCGAGCACTCCCGTCACCCGGAAGTGGGCCTGCCCGAGGGCGGGCAGAGGCAGGGAGCTGCCGCGGCCGGCGTGAAGCGTCACCGCCGTTGAAGAGCCGAGCATGCACTCGTCTGGAGCCGTGGGCAGCCGCCCGTCTATATGCCAGCCCCGCTTCAGGCGCAGAATGTCCGGCTCGACGCCGAGATAGACGGCCGAGCTGCCGGTCTGCTCGTTGTATACGGCGTTCATCAGGACGGGCGCGGCAGCATCGACCCCTGCGGTGTGGCGGACCCTCGTGAGATACTCTGCCTTCAGGTAGCAGGGCCAGCTCGCGCCGTGAAGCGCCATGGAAGCCGAATCGTATGGGCAGCCTTTGGGAACTACCAGAATATGAGCTCCCAGCCGATCGAGCTCGCCGCGCATTCCTTCCTGGTAACCCCGCTCGAACGACATCAAGCTGAAGAGGGCCGCTACCGCGAGCGCGAGTCCCCCGAGGGAGACGAGTGTGCGGACCGGCCGTCGCACGAGATTGCGCGAGACGAGCATGATCCAGCGCATGTCAGGCCTCCGCCTTCAAGGCCGGCGCAGGCTGCACGCGAGAGGCGAGCCAGCAGGGATAGAGCCCCGCCGCCAATCCCATTCCGATGGCGAGGCTTGCGGCCTCTACCACCGCGCCGGCACTCCACTCGAGCAGGGATCCGCGCGGGGCGAGCGGCAGACTGCGCTTCATGGCGCCCTCGAGCACTCCCCCCGATGCCGCAGCGACAAGAAGGCCGAGCACGCTCCCCGCTCCGGCAAGAATGCCCGATTCAATGGCGACCAGCCCAAAGAGCTGCAGCCTGCCCGCGCCGAGCGCTCTGAGGATGGCGAGCTCGCCGGCTCGCTCCACCAGGGAGCCGAGGAGCGTGTTAAAGACGGTGAGGCCGCTGATGACGAGCGCAAGCACGGCGAGACAGAGGACGAGCGAGCGAACCGCGGTCAGCATGTTCAGGAACGCGCCCATCATCTCTCCCGTCGTCACG
>JBBRJW010000554.1:0-3270 GCA_038218705.1 Chthonomonadales bacterium
CAAAGGCTCGGACAAGCAGAGGATTGCGGGCACGATCTTCGTTGTATGTGGCGCTGTAATAGCGCGACCGGAATTGCCCGTCCCTGATGTCGACCGACATGATGTCGTCGGCGACGGCTTCCGACATCCCGACTGCAAGCCGCAGAGAACCCCGCCGGGTGCGCTTCTCGAGGTCTGCGGTCAGCATCGGGTTGGTATAGCTGTCCCGCGGCTGTCCGGGCTGGCGCGCGCCGAAGCCGTCCGTTCGGTTATAGGCCGCGCCAAGCGAGAAGACCCATCCCTTTGGGTCGCCGACCGTCGTCTGGAGCTCGGAAAACGTGGACTTATGCTCGCCATTCAATGTCCGGAACGAGGTCCTGGCGGTCTCGCTCGCGAGCTCGCTCGGGCTCTTGGTGATGATGTTGATAACACCGCTAAAGGCGTTCGCGCCATAGAGCACGGAACCGGGTCCCCGAACGATCTCGATTCGCTTGATCCGCGACATCAGGAGTGGCTCTTCATGCCAGAGGATGACGCTATCGGCGTTCTTGTAGATCGATCGCCCGTCCACCATCACAAGCAGCTTGTTGGTGAAGGGTCCGCTGAACCCACGCATGGAGACATTCCCGACTGCTCGGTCCGGCTCAACGACTTCGAGCCCGGCTACAGAGCGCAGCGCGTCGAGCAGAGTTGGCGAGCCCATCTCTTCCAGGTCCTTGTCCGTGATGACGGTCACGGGCGAGGCGAGGTCGCTCAGCTTCTGGACTCTCTTGGATGCCGTTACCGCTGTCTGCTCGCCTGCGAGAAGCAGCTCCGTATCAGCGGAAGTCCTTCCGGGCTGCGCTCCCGCCGCAGATGACCAACCCACCATAAACGCCAGCGCCATGCCTGGCGCTCGCTCCCATCGCGAAGTCATAATCGCCCCTCCTTGAGCTTGTTCACTCACCACCGGTATTATTGGCAGCATCGCGAGCGAAAAAGAGGTTTGGTCTGCTGTACAGCGATTGGGAGCGCGCAAATACGGTTCCGGACTGCTTGCCCGGGGCAGTGGGTGCGCGATCCGGCTCCTGGTCCAGACAGGTGGGCCGACCAGGTGAGCGCGCACCCGCGCCCTCCCTAGCGGGTCGCCTTCGGTGCGCGGCGATAGGCCGTCCGGAGCGGCTCGGACACTCCGTCGGAGAGAATGGCGTAGCCGAGGGCGTTCAGGTGGAGATGATCCTCGCGATAGAGCTCGGGATGGATGGCGTCGTTCTTGTCGAGCAGCGCCGGGCCGGGATCAAAGAAGCTGGTGAGCCGATCACGCCGCAGAACCGCGCGAAGTCGCTTCGTGGTCTCCAGGTATTGCGGCCGAAGCGAAACGCGGACCGGAGCCGGGATAAGCCCGATCATCAGCAGCCGAGTGTGCGGCAGGGAAGCGTGCAGCTTCGCCAGAAACGCCCGCAGATCGGCCTCGATCTGCGCCGGAGAACGCCCGCCGGCCAGGTCGTTACCGCCGGCGTGCAGCACCACCAGTCCTGGCTTCAGCGGCGCAACCAGTCGATCGAAATAGAAGACACAGTCTGAAAGGTGAGAGCCGCCGAAGCCGTGGTTCACGGTTGGCAGGTCGGGGAACGTGGTGCCGAGCGGCCACAGCCTGATGTTGGAGCTTCCTATAAAGAGAATCGCCCCGGGCGGAGGCGGCGTTTTCTCGTCGTGCGCCTCCAGTTCCTTCACCTCGCCCGAGAAGCGCGCCGGGTCCGCGGGCGGCGCATCCGCCCATGCCCGGACGCAGGTCCCCGCCGCGTATATCCCTATCAATGCGATAAACAAACTCGCTCTCATCGCAGCATCCTCCTGCTTTACGCTCTTACCCACACAGCATACCCGCATCGGGACAACAGAGGAGCCCGATTAAACAGCCGCAAATTGTCCGAATTCTTCGCATTTTGGTGCAGGAGACGAGCAGTACGGCGCCGAATCAAGCTGAAGTTTGCCTTCAATCATCCAACTCTGCAATCGTCTTTCCGAAAGGCGCAGTTATGAAAACGGCCCCGTTAACGCTCTCCCTTGCACTCAGCCTCGCCTGTGCCGCGTGCTCCCTCCGCGCCGCGCCTGCGAAGCCAGCGTCTACATCCGAGTTGGCCGCCGCAGGTACTGCCGTTTCGCCCGCCGAGCTCTCCTCAGTTTTCAAACCGAGCGTCGCCGCCTATCACGACCTCCAGTCACTTTCCCTGACTACGCACCTTACTTGCATCCAGGGCGCAACCACCAAAAGCACCGTGAGTCACTTCGTGCTCAAGCGGCCCCGGATGGTTTCGGCAAAACTGACCATTGGCCCCAGGGAGTGGGATTTCATAGCGAATGGTTCTTCCGCCTACTCGACGGCGCCCAACGCCAGGACATACACGAGAGCCCGTGTCATGAAACCTGATGACCTCGCCAACATCTGGTTCAGGTCGGGAACGGGAGGCACAGGTGTCATGCCAGCGATGCTGTTCCGTAAAGAGGGCAGCAATCCGGAAGCCACCGGCGGGCCGGAAGGTAAACGCCTTCCCGACATCATCCTCGACGGGGTTGCGTGCGATCAGTTCGAATGGGCCGTTGTCGAAGGCCGCGTGCGACATCATAATACAATTTCGATTGGTAAAGTCGACCACCTCTTCCGCCGGTTGGAACTCGTCCAGACGTCACCGGGAGAGAAGTCAAACATTACGGAAACCTACACCGACGTTAAGGTGAACCCGGCTCTGCCTGCGAGCACTTTCGTTTTCACGCCCAAACCCGGCGCCAGGGCGGTCGCAGCACCCAGGTAGCCGTCCGACGGGTCTCTGGCCCGTCGGCCGGCAAGTATGAGGTGCGGCGCCTCTCGTCCAGAAACGCGTCGTCAGGGCAACAGCTCAGACTTGCTATTATTTCGCGGCTGAGCCTCTGGGGCGACGTTTTTGCTCGGTGCCCGCTAATCGGGGAGTCATTTGGCGAACGGATGTCGAATCCCTTAGCCATGAACCGATACTCGGACCTGACGCGCGAACAACTCATCGCTCTGATCGAGCAGATGGTCAAGCAGAACGAGCTTTTGCTCCTTCGGGATCAGCAGCGCGAAGAGCGTATTGCCCAGCTCGAAGCGCGCTAACGGTTTCGCTCGAACGCGCCAGGAACCCGACCACATCGAGGAGCTTGTCGCCGAAAGGTGCCCCGACTGCAACCGCATGCTCGCCGGAGGCACCCTCCACCGAACGCGCGAGGTCATCGATCTGCGCGAAGCGCCCGCGCAGGTCATCCACTATCACGTGATCGCCCGACACTGCGGCG
>JBBRJW010000555.1:0-3256 GCA_038218705.1 Chthonomonadales bacterium
CGAATAGTACGGTTGGCCGGCGGCGCTCCTCACCGGAGGCCGCCGGCTGTCACGTTGGCGAAGCGCCGTCGCAGCCGCAGCACCCCGAGCCCATCCCCCGGCGCATAGACGCGATTCGTCAGCAGGATGATCGCAAGCTCCCACTCCGGATCGAACATCAACAGCGTGCCCGTAAACCCCGAGTGGCCATAACAGGCCGGCGAGAGCAGGTCGGCGGAAGGCAGCATGCCGTTCGGAACGGTGAACCACCCTATCGAGTGACCACCGATCTTCGGATCGAGCTGATTGGTGCGCGCCACACGTGCTGCCGCAGGCCCCAGCGGCCCACGATCGGCCCCCTCCTTCTCCGCAGCCATCAGTGCGCAGGCAAAGGTAGTCAGGTCCTCTACCGTTGAGAAGAGCCCTGCATGTCCCGCGATACCGCCCAGAGAGTGGGCGTTCGCGTCGTGGACCAGTCCCTGAAGAATTTCGCCCGTCCGCCATCCGCAGTGTGCGGTGGAGGCGCACCGGGCGCGCCACGAATCCGGCGGGCGGTAGCCAGAGTCCCGCATTCCGAGCGGCTCGAATAACCGCTCGCGAGCGAGTGAATCCAGCGGCAATCCGGCGGCCTTTGGGAGTATCGAGCCGATGAGAATGTAGCCGAGATCGCTGTAAGCGTATTCCGTGCCCGGCGAATTGTCGAGCGGGCACTCGAGAATCTGGGCCAGGGCGCTCTTCCCGGCATCCGCGTAGAGCGGTCTCCAGGGCGGAAGGCCGCCCACGTGGCTCGCGAGCTGTCGCAGCGTTACCGGGCCAACCGGTGCATCCTCCGCCTCGGGTATCCAGTCGAGGACACGCTGGCCCAGATGCAGCTCCCCACGCTCGACGCACTGCAGGAGCAGCGTGGCAACCAGCGGCTTGGTGACAGAGGCGAGATCGAAGATGGTATCGAGAGTGCAGGGCGCGCCCCCGGCGACCTCTGGCGAAGGATCGCCATAAGCTCCTTCGGCTGCGCTTTCGCCGTTTACGATGACACGGAAAGCCGCTGCGGGAAAGAGCCCCTCCTCGATGCCGGCTCTGACCAACTCCTCCAGGCGATCTGCCGCCTCCGCGCGGAACCTGTTGGCGCTGCTCATGCTCGCTCCCTCCGCTCCGCTCTCATGGCCGAATGCGCGATGCGATCCGGCGGACCACATCGGCCGTCTGCTCGCGCGCGGTCAGAATAATGTCGATCTTGGCGCCCGCCAGGGAGCCTGCCACATAGAGCCCGGGGATATTTGTCTCAAAGGTCTCGGGATCCCGGGTCGGCCGCCCGTCAGGCTCCAGACAGAGCCCCAGACTCTCCAGGAAAGCCCTGCCAGGCCGCTGCCCGAGCAGCGCGAATACGAAGCGCGCATTTACGAAGAACGGCTCCCGGTTAGCCTGGCCGCTCGCCTCGTGGTCTGGCTCATAGTCCGCGGGCTGCACCTGGACCCGACCGGGCTCTATCCTTCCGATGATCGCCGGAGTGTGGAGCGTGAGTCGATGCTCCTCAACCGCGAATTCCAGATCGCGCACCACGAACGGGCGAAGATGGCTCTGATAGGGGACTGGCGGGCGGCGCATCACAAGCGTCACCTCGGCATGAGCCTCGGCCAGAGTAAGCGCCGCATGGACCGCCGAGTTGCCGCCTCCCGCCACCACCACGCGCTGGCCGAAATACTCGGTCGGCTCGTGAAAGCGATAGGTCACATGCGGAAGGTCGGCTCCCGGACAGGTGAGCCGGTTCGTCTCGTCCCAGATACCGGAGGCGAGCAGCAGAGCGCTGGAGCCGTAGGAGCGCTCTGCCTCCCCGTTCGGCTCCAGCGAAGTGCGGACGGCGAAGCCCTGCTCATCCCGCCGGACTTCGATAATGCGCTCCCAGAGCGAGAGCTCCAGCTTCCGAAAGGCCGCCACGGCCCGGAAGTAAGCGAGGATATCCTCACGGGCAGGCTTCTCCCCGCCTCGCATGGGAAACGGTACGCCTCCCACCGCCATCTCATCCGGTGGTGAGAAAAAGCGGAGAGCGTGCGGATAGTCCACGAACGAGTGCGCCAGGCCGCGCTGGTCGATCACCCTGTAGCTCAGTCCGAGATCCTGCGCCGTGCACGCCGCCTGTATGCCAGTTGGGCCCGCGCCCACAATCAGCAGGTCAACCTGTTCCACTTGGTCGCTCATTGCGCGCCACTCCGGGAGATAACAGGACTTGCCAGCTCAGGCCCCGGCCGCTACGAGAAACTCGTAACTCGCCCTGAGGCAGTCGAACGGGTCACGCCGGCAGACATCCTGCTCTACGCAAAACCACTCCACACCTGCCGCGCGCCCCGTGGGAATAATCTCCTCCCAATCGAGGTTCCCTTCGCCGATTGGCGCCATCACCGGCCCTTCGGCGATCACCTCTCGGTCCTTCAGATGAACCACCGGAACTCGCCCGAGCGCACGCTCAAATAGTCGGATAGGATTGACGCCGGCGTGGTCGGCCCAGTAGACATCGAGCTCGAGCATCAGGTCCGCGCCTCCCTCCTCCACGAAAATGTCGTGGAGGGTTCGTCGGCCTGGCCCGATGCGGACGAATTCGTGAGCGTGGTTGTGGTAGCCGAATCGAATGCCGGCCTCCTTGAGGCGGGCGATCACGGGCGCGCTCTCGCCTACGAACCGGCGGCAGCCATCCGCGCCATCCGCGTTGAAGCGGCCAGGCAGTCCCCCGATCGCCACATAGTTACATCCCATCACGCGATGGAAATCTATCTCGCGCGCCGTTTCGTTCGCGAGTGAATCCCAGTCTCGGTGCGTTGCAATGCAGCGAATCCCCGCTGCGTCGAGGAGCGCGCGCGCCTCTGCAGCCGTGACGGAGGCGTCCGGGCCATCCATTGCGCCCACCGCTGAGAGCTGGACGGCGCGATATCCGATTGCTCCCATCTTCTCCATTGAGTCGACCAGGCCCTCGCGAGTGCGCGTAAAATCGCGAATGGTATACATCTGCACTGCAATCCCCATCGTATGGATCTCCTTCTTCGGCGCTCGGCGGTGACGGCGATAGATTCGCATGCCATCCCGGGAACTCCTTCCGAGGTAACAGCTCAGACTTGGTGATAGAGAAGTTCAGGCAGGGGCTTCCAAGGCGCGGCATTGTGCAAGGCGGCGCAGGCAAGCCAAAGGATCCTGGCTTCGCAGGCGACAGGTGCTCACCAGAGTGAACAGGATCGCCTTCGTCGCCGAACCTCTCGCCGAACGCGTGCCCCCACAGACTTTGCGGTCG
>JBBRJW010000556.1:0-3251 GCA_038218705.1 Chthonomonadales bacterium
TCCAGCCGGTGGAGGCTATCGCTCACATCCCAATCATCGTTGCAGTCGTCTTGAACGCAGGGATCCGCAGTCTCAGTAAAGTCGTGCGGCACTGTTGTCCACGTCTCCGCGAACTGCAGCGCAATCGCACCACTCTGAAGCCGCGAGCGCATCAGACCGCCGCGAAACGCGACCAGCGCCGGGTTCTCCTTCATCAAATTGAATGCCTGTGCAAGTGTCATCAAACTCTCCCATCCCATCCATGAGTGTGGAGGGGTCCCCCCACACTGTAATTATAGCCGGTTTATCAAGCGGCGTGAAGGGCGACTTTGCCCAACGGCTGTACACTTTCTGCAGTTAAGCGTCAATTACTCACAGAGAGCGCACCCGCTTAGCGCCCGGGAGTTCGGACCGGAGAAAGAATGTACTCCACCGAGTCCCGGGCAGGGAGCGTCACGTCAAACTCCGCGGTCGGCGCAGCCATTACCCGGGCGGTGCTATGCGCGGCTGCATAGGTGCGGCCTGGCCCGAAACGATCGCCACGATACTCTCCGCGGGCGGGAAGTGTAACGCGAACTCGCATGTGGCGCGGCTCGCTCTCGAAATTCACAAAGCTCAGCAGGATGCGATTGGCCGTCGCCCCGCTCCCCTGTAAGGGCGAGAGTTTCGAGGTGTCGACAGCACGGAAGTAGACGTTGTGATCGGCAACTTCGGCCCGATTGAGGTAGGCGTAGGAGAGGGGCGCGCCATGCGTGGCGTAGGCCAGTGCGAGTCGGCGGTACGTCTGGAACGCGGGGTCCTCTGTACCCACACCGGGGGCGACCGCCAGTCCGCTCAGATCCGTGAACTGTTTAGGCTGCTCAATCATCCCGAACTCCGGGAAGATCACCGCATGCTGCATGGTTCGATGCACCACCGCAAGGTGCGCCCGCAGAATTCGGTCGAACGCCTGCGCATGCGGCTGGCTGGAGGGCAATCGCGGGCCATTCTCCTCGGAGTGCCAGTTGTTGGCCCCGGTCTCCGTGTTGATGTACTCCTTCGGCCAGCCGTCCCGGACGCCGCCAAAGGTCTGCAGGTTCTCGATAAAGCTTCCGCCCCGCGCATCGGCGTAGGAATAACCGTAGGAGTGACCGTTGGTTGCCTGGCAGAGCTTCTCCACCTGCCGACGGTTCTCCACATCGGCATCCCAGTTCTTCGGCGTGCCCTTTCCGCCACCGTATGCCCAGCCAGGCGCGACGACCCTCATATGGGCCGGCTTTATCCGATTCAGCTCGGTGGCGAGGTTGATCGTCTCAGCCAGCCCTCCGCCGAACATACACGGCTCGTTTCCAGTTTCGTAGTACTGTATGAGCGATCCATATTGCTGTAGGAACGCGCCAAGGTCCGCCTTTATCCGGGCCGGCATCTGGCCGTCCGGGTCGTTGTGAAAGTGCCCGCCACCAAGGTAATCCACAACCACGCTCATGTTAAGGTCGCGCAGGAGCTCCAGATACTCCTTCCTCCGCGGCTGCTGGGTTGGCACGTCGTACCAGAAGTCTGCACGCATCGAATTGCCGCTGTACGCGATCCCCATCCATGGCAGCAGCACCCGGGCAAGCTTCAGGGTATCGTCGTTAACAAAAAACTGGTCCTGCTTCAGCGTCGTGCCGAGATAGTCGAAAGCGCCGTGAATCGGCTCACGAGCCGGCTGGTCGAGCGCCCCCAGATTCAAGTAGTCCCATTCGCACCAGATCCGATTGTCCACTGAAGCATCGCTCCAGAGGGGCCGGGAGGTCTCCAGTCGAAGCGAATTCTCCCCCACCTGCAGAAGCTCTTTCGGAATGTAGAGCTGATAAGTTCGCTGCCACCGGTAGGGACTTGGAGTTCCGGCCGTTCCCCAGAGCTGAACGAGACCCGCCATGATTCTGTTCGAAAACACGGCCATCTCAGAGCCGCTGGCAGGAGCGTTCAGGAGCTTGAACGTGAAGAGAGCTCCATCGCGAGGAAGGCTCTTGAGCGAGTAGCGTATATCGAGAACCGGGTCCCGGTCGCCCTTTAGCCCCTTTGGCACTCCTGCGGCCGGGGTAATCGGTTCGGAGCCGACCCGAGTGGTGGTGACCGGATTGGTAGGATAGTCCGCGAACTCGGCGCTCGATCCGTTGGGCACCCCGATCTGCCAGATCGGCCGATTTGCAAGCGCTGGAATGGCGGCGAGAAGCGTCGCGCCAGCGGCCAGGGCCGGCAGCAGGCGCAGGAAGAGACGAGGCGACATAGAGGGCTCCTTAGGTCAACGTCGGGATACGGTCCCACTCCGTGGTTAATTCGCGCCAGGCGCAGCAATGCCCTCCATGGCGGGACAACCCGCGACCGGATGACTGCCAGCAGACCTGCATCATGTCCGCATAGACCGCGGAGCTTGAGACGGGGCACCCGAACGCATCGCACCGGCAAAAGCACCCGCGGGAGGCTTCCCCTGCACAGGAACCCGCAGGCTTGCCGCTGACAACCCGGGAGTGCAATTCTGCCGTTCGAATATAACGCTGCCGCCTGGTCTAGCATTAGTCGAATAGCGAGTGCAGGAACCAGCCGGCTCGCTGTTGAATTGACCGCGCATGACGAATACGAGCGAACTGATAGCGGCATCTCAGGGGCTGCAAGCGGCGAGCGAGCGCGCAAGCAAGGGCCTCGTCGGACGCGAATCACTGGTTGAGTCGATTATCCTCGCGGCGGCCGCCGGGGAGCACCTTCTGGTTATTGGCCCGCCGGGCACTGCAAAGAGCGAGGCGGTTCGCCGCGTCGCACGGGTTTGCGGGGGCGCTTATTTCGAGTATCTTCTTGGCCGCTTCACCGAGCCAAATGAGATATTCGGACCGGTGGACCTTCGCAAGCTGCGTGAGGGAACCGTCGAGACAGAGACCACGGGCATGCTGCCTGAGGCCGAGGTAGCATTCCTCGACGAGATATTCCTCGGCTCCACTGCCATCCTGAATACGCTTCTGGGAATCCTCAACGAGCGGGTGTTTCGGCGCGGACATACGCGGATGGAGACACCCCTTCGCATCTGCGTCGGCGCATCCAACCGCCTGCCCGACGAAGCGACTCTGGCGGCCTTTGCGGATCGCTTTCTGGTACGTGTCTTCATCGACCCGATACCAGACCCGAGCCTGGAGGAGCTTCTCGAAGTCGGAGGAGCCCCGCTGCCGCCAGACGAATCGTCGGTTTCACGACTCGACGCCCTGGACACCATTGCGCGGTTCGTCGGCCAGATGGAGATGGGATCGGTTCGCCCTCTG
>JBBRJW010000557.1:0-3250 GCA_038218705.1 Chthonomonadales bacterium
CCGGAGCCGACTACGCCGCACTGCATCCTCTCGTGCCGCTGCCGGGCGTGGAATCGCACTCCTCCCGCGTGAGGGCAGCCAGGGTCGACTCGAAGGCGTGCTCCAGCGCGAGCACTCCCGGGTAGGCCTCCAGCACCTTCCGGTACCGGGTATACTCGGTGAATGCAGCCCGCAGCGTCGCCAGCGCCTCGGTGCGCTCGCCCATGAGCGCGCGCGTGCGCGCGCTTGCGAGGCCCTCCGCCAGGGCCTCGAAGATATTGCTCAATGTCAGCTCTGTCTCCATCACTATTGTCGCTCCCAGGTGTTCGCGTCCGGCAGCGCTTCACGCGCTCGTCTTACACTAATACTTAAGTGGGAAGCATCGATCCAGAAACAGCCAATCAGATCGCAGAAAGAAAAGTTTGCGGATACCTTTCCGGTTCCGGCCGCTGTCCTGAAGTTATCGGGCAGAGGGTGAGGAGAGGCCCGCGAGGTTAACTCGATGGACCAGCCCGATGAAACAGATTTCCCCAGGGGACGGGAGCCCGAGGTCGACAGGCAGATCGCCAGTCTCCGGCAGCTCCCTCCAGGCTCCTTCTGGGCACAGATCGAATGCAAAGATAAGGACCATCAGGATCATGTCCGCGAGGAAGCGCTCGTTCATCTGCTGCGGTCCGCGCGGCGCACGGGTCAGAGCAGGGATGCAGACCGCCTCGCGATGGTACTCGTTGAACGCTCGAAGTCGACCGTCTTCCGTGCAATCAGAAGGCGACGATGGCTCTCGAATACCGAAGTCGAGGATCTCTACTCGGAGATCGTCGCTCATCTGGTTGAGACATTGTACGACCTTGGCGCCGGGCGAGCCGTTGAGTTCTGGGAGATACGCTATTGGTTTGCCCTGAAGCGACTTGCGATCCGGGTGTGCGATAAGGACGCCGCGGCGGCGCGGCATACAGTGAGCGGGATGCAGGGCGGAGGCGAGACCGAACCGTTTGACCTGCTGGAGAACACCGCTGCACCCGAGCCGATCTGCAGGATCGACCTGATGGCCGCTCGCTCACTGCTTGTGCGCCTTCCTCCGGAAGAGCGCGGTGTCTTTTACCTCTACTATGTTGAAAGGGTTTCGCAGAAGGAGATCTCTGAGCGCTTCGGATTTACAGAACGAACCGTGTACAACCGCTTAAGAAGCGCAAAGAAGCAGCTTGATGCGTGGACCGAGAACGATGGGAAATAGACCATGATGCTGAACCGCAGCCAGGAAAATGAGAAGGACGCTCTCTTTGCCGCGTGGTGCGACGAGCGAGAGACAGGCAGGGCGCGGCCGCTTCTGGAGTGGATCGACGCCTACCCCCAGTACCGGGACGACCTGACACTCTGGGCCGCAAGCTCGTATCTGCTGGAAGATACCTTAGAGTTCCCAGCCGATCCTGCTGCCGAGGAGCGGGCTTACCAGGTGATGCACGACACGGCTCTCGCTAAGATCGCAGAGATTAACGGCCGCGCTTCCGCGCATTCGAGCCCGAGCGAGCCCGATAAGCCGCAGGCGGCGGAGGCCAGGGAAGCCCTGCAGGCGGATTTGCCCAACTTTCGCTCGCTCAGGGCGGTTGCCGCCGAGCGAGGGCTCAAGCTGAAGCAACTCGCCACAGCGCTCAGGCTCGCACTCTCAGTTGTCACCAAGCTCGACCAGCGGCTCATTCAGGCGTCCACGCTGCCGCCATCGCTGATCGAGTCTCTGGCAGATTGCCTGAACCGCAGCGTGGAGGAAGTTCGCACCTACCTGCAAGCGCCACCGACCCTCGCAGCAGGCGTGCTCTACCAGGCTGATAGCGCCCCCACGGCAGCCGGGCCACAGGAGTTCGCCGCTGCGCTGCAGGCCGCAACCGACCTCCTGGAGGACGATCGGCAGTTCTGGCTGTCCCAGATACCAGAGTAGTCTATTTATGAGGCCTGAATGACCGATACGCGGGATATTCGTCGCAGAGCGCGAGCTGTCTACCGGGCGCTGCTCTCCACCGATGAAGTGCAGGCAGAGGCGCTTCTTGCCGCAGCCGCAGTTGTCAAGCGGGCGGCCGCAACCGTCAGCCTCACCCTGACGGCGCTCGAGCCGGGTGATCCCCTGCTTGCCGGCGCTCACGCAATCCTTCAGCGCGAAGACGAGGTCGTCTGGTTTGCTCATCGAGCCGGGACACCACTTCCCTATTTCGCGATCGCGCACGAGATCGGCCACTTCCACCTCCACCCCGAAGCCGAGACGGACCGATTCGTGCTGAATGGCGAACAGCTCGAGCTCGCCCTCGCCGACCGGCCCTACCTTGCGGAGGTGGCGGAGGGCTATAGCCCGCAGGAGCGGCGCGAGCGCGAAGCGAACCTCTTCGCCGCGGAGCTCCTTCTGCCCTCCCACCTTCTGGTGTCGGCCTTTGTCACCCATCGCAGGAACGCCCGTCAGGCTGCCGCTGAAACCGGCCTCCCCCTCGGCCTGGTTCTGTCGCAAATGGCGCACGCGTTGCTTCTCCCCCCCGACAATGAATTGCCGTCCGAGGAGCCGGCGGCACAGAGCGGGCTCGACCCGAGTCAGGTGGCTGCGGCCCTGGCGGACCGGGGTCCCTTGCTGATCGATGCCGGACCGGGCACAGGCAAGACCCGCACGCTCATTGCGCGCATCGCACACCTCATCGAGAGCGGAACACCCCCTGAATCGATCCTCGCCCTCACCTTCTCGGAGCGCGCCTCCGAAGAGATCCGGGACCGGCTTACCCGCGCCGTTGGATCTTCCGCCGGGCAGGTCTGGATCTCCACGTTTCACGCCTTTGGTTACGAGCTTCTCAAGAAGGAGGGCCACCGTATCGGGCTTCCCGCCCCCATCCGGCACGTTCAGGTGCCGGATGCCGTCGTCCTCCTTCGGGAACGCTACGACCAGCTAGGGCTTCGCTCACTCGAGAATCTCCACAACCCGGCTGAGCCACTGCCCGAGATCCTCGGACAAATTTCACTGGCGAAGGACAACCTGATCGGTCCAGACGCATTTCGTGCGACGACGGAGGCGTGGAGAGCGAGCGCTGCGACGGCCGAGGAGCAGGAGCGTGCAGCGCAGTTAATAGAGTGCGCGGGCGTGTACGAAGTCTATCAGCAGGCCCTGCAGGAGGCCGGGGCCGTGGATTTCGGTGACATGCTGATGCGCGCCGTAGAGCTGTTTAGCATCTCTCCCGAAGTGCTCGCTCAGTGGCGGTTGCGCTTCCCGCACGTGTTGACCGACGAGTACCAGGACATCAAC
>JBBRJW010000558.1:0-3250 GCA_038218705.1 Chthonomonadales bacterium
CCTCCTGCACGAGGCACATCTCGTGGAACTCCGCGACGATGGAGCGGCGTTGATCCGGGGAAACCCGTCCGAGGCGCGCCAGGTCGAGCGTGAGGTTCTCGATATCCTCCTCGCGCAGGTGCTTAAATACCTGTGCGGATGCCTCCGGCCCGATCGCCACCAGCAGAACTGCCGCCTTCTGGCGGTTGGTCATCGCGTTCCTATCGCTGCGTGCCACGTTCCAAGCTCCTTCCCATTCCTGCGCGCATGCCGCCGGGTGTGCACCGGGTCCGGCCGCGCGACTACTCTTCTTCGGCGATCCAGCTCTTTACGAGCGCCGCCACAGTCTCCGGCTTGGTGCGCGTAAGGTAGAGGATCGACTCCATATTTGCGTCGAACGCCTGCTCGATCACATTGAATGTCCGGGGTCCGCCTGAATGCGTAAGTCCAATGGGTTCGTGGTCGCCCAGCGCCTCCCCAACCGTCTGCCCCGGGATCACGGCTCCCTGCGCATCGAACTGGATAGGTCCGCCGCCCGCAATCGCCATCTGTGATCCGCCGCCCGCTCCGGCAAGCGCAAGGTGACCTCCGCGCGCTCCAAAGGTGGTTGGTCGGCGCAGCGAGCGTGCGAGAAGGATGAAGCAGATCAGCATCATTGCGAGCGGTGCGGCGGTCGCGATCAGCTTACTCTTGCCATCCGCGGGCCCGGCGGACGGGTCGACCTTTGGCGCATCGAACGGGAGCTGTGCTACGGTGACGACGCGCGAGTGCGTGGTGTCGCTTGGATCGACGGCAATGGCGGTTTCGAGCACCTGTTTGATGGACGCGACCTCGTCCGCTGGGACCTTGGCGTCCACCAGCGCGCTCACCGTAAGCTTCTCGATACGGCCCGGGGTCTTCGTGGTGTGCGTTACGGTAACGCTCGGCTGGGTGGTAGTACTGGCAGTCTCGTGCTTGAAGTGACTGTTGGCGTCGCCTGTAGTGGCCGATTGGTAGGTGGGCGCTCCGCCGAGGGGCAGGTTGGCGTTTGCGCCGGCTGCGCCCTTGGGCACGGAGCCTGCGCCCGACAACTCTTCTGTCTCCGATGTCTTGTTAATAACCGCGCCTGGCTCGTAGCTGGTGGCGTTGACATCGGTCGTGTCGGCGCTCAGCTCGGCCGAGACGGAAACAACAGCCTTGTGAGGGCCCAGCGTGCGGTCGAGGAGCGACTGGAGCTTCAGCTCCTGCTCCTGGGCGAGCTGGCGCGCCTGCTTTACGCGCTCGCCGCCATCTGCCCCGCCAAGGTGCGCGCCATCGAAGAGCAGCTGCCCCGAGGAGTCGACGAGGCTGATGTTCTTCTCCGCCAGGCCGCTATAGGCCATCTGCGTGAGCCGGACAATCGCCCGGACGTTCTCGTCGGAGAGCGACTGACCGGGCTTGAGGGTGATGTTAATGGCTGCCGAGGAGTCCTTCTTGTCGCCCGGCGACGCCACGAAGACCGTGTCCTCTGGAGCGGCGATATGCACGGTTGCGCTCGCTACCTGCTGGAGGCTCATAATCGACTTGCTGATCTCGCCCTCCCGCACTCGCAGCAGGGTCATTGCCTCGCGCGGCTGAGTATCGCTCAGGCTGCCGCCCTTTTCGAGCAGCTCATAGCCGAGGGTGGCGGAGGACTGCTGCGGCAGGTTCTGGCTCGCCAGCTTCATGCGCATTTCGTCGCGATTCTGCACGGGCACTTCCACGGAAGCGCCGCCCTGGGAGAGGCGATACGGTACGTTCGCCTCCCGCAGCTTATCGGTAATGGTGTTCGCGTCCTGTGCGGAGAGGCCGGAGAAGAGGGGAGCGTATTCCGGCGTGGAGGCCCAGGCGATGAAGCCCACCAGGATCCCGATCGCTCCGAGAAGCCCGGTCACGATCATGATCTGGTTGAATCGTCCCCGACCATCCCACCACTCTTTTGCTCGCTCCAACATCGCTCTTCCTCACCTCTGCCAGCCGAACCGGAGAGTTAGCGGCTAGACCGCCATATGCATTAGCTCTTGATAGCTCTCTGTCACTTTGTTGCGCACCTGAACCGCCATGCTGAGGGCGATGGAGGCCTCCTGCGCCGAAATCATCACCTGGTGCACGTCCATCGGCTCACCGGCTGCAAAGCGCGCGCTCGTGTCCATTGCTTTTAGCTGCGCATCGTTCACGCCCGAAATGGCGGTCTTCAGCGCGTCTCCGAATTGCGATGGTCCAGAGGTTCCGGGCGTCGACGAAGCCGGGCCCATTAAGGGCTCGGCTACAGCAGGCGCCTGGGTGGGGGCGAGCGACGGAATGTTGAAAAGCCCGGTTGGTCCGTTGATCTGCACGAGTCTCTCTCCTTATCGGGCCGGCGATCAGGCGCGGCCGATCTCGAGCGCCTTCGCCTGCATCTGTTTGGCGGAGTTGATGGCGGTGACGCCGCTCTCGTACGCCCTGGTGGCGGAGATCATGTCGACCATCTCGATCACGGGCTCGATGTTGGGGAGCCGAACGTTGCCGGCAGCGTCCGCGTCGGGGTGGCTGGGATCATGGATTACTTTGAAACCGCGGCTCATATCGGGCCGAACGGATACGACCTGAACGCCGTGACCGGGAGCCTCGCCCTGTCCCGCTCCGCCGCGGGCGGAAGCGAGGTAGCTGGCAAATGAGCCCCCGTCCCGCGTCGCAAGCACAACCTGCTGCCGACGATAGGGCTGGCCATCTGCGCCGCGAGTGGTGTTCGCGTTGGCGATATTGTTGCTGATGACATCGAGTCGGAGCCGCTCCGCCGTAAGGCCGGAAGCGCTGATCTCCATGGAGGATCCGAGGGACATCGTGAATCTCGCTTTCCAGATCTAGCGGGGATTACCGCCCGGTAATCACGGACTTCATGCTACCCAGATAGGCTGTAACGGACTGGGAGAGCGCCTCGTACCGGATGGTGTTCTCCGCCATGGCCACGTTCTCCATTTCCATGTCAACGTTGTTGCCGTCCGGCCGCTGGCTGGTGGCGTTATTCGTGACCACTCTCGGCTGGAGCGCTTCGATGGCGGCTCCTGTCGACGCGGCGCCCCCCTTGCGTGCAAGCACCTGGGCTAGCTGGGTCTCGAACTGAATGTCCTGGCGCTTGTAGCCCGGGGTGTTCACGTTGGCAAGGTTGTGAGCGATCACCTGCTGCCGAAGCGACGAGGCGTCGAGGGCGCGGGCGGCGGCGAAAAAGGAACTGTCCATCATTTTGTCGATCACGGGGCCCCTCCAGATGCGCCGGGCGCGAGCCGATACTGAG
>JBBRJW010000559.1:0-3249 GCA_038218705.1 Chthonomonadales bacterium
ACCGGATTATCCGCACGGCGCGCAGAGGCGATCGACACGTAGGGCGACGTACCCGTACTGAATGCCCAGACGGTAAAGCTGCCTGCTATCAGGATAACCACTGCGGCTATCCAGTAACTCGATTTCATACTTCGTCATCCCCGGAGCCACGGCGCTCCAGCCCTCTCAGCACACGTTCCATATGGAAGAGATAGCCCGCGATTCCCACCCACACAATGAGCGGTACCGCCATTACGTAGAGGAGCGGATGGTTCATAATTCCCTCGATCTGCGCGCGCACAGGTGGTAACAGCGAAGGCGCATCTGAAATAGCCATATGAAGAGCATCGTGAAGCCCAGGAAAGATGGATAGAGCACCATCTTGTAGGTTCCGCTTGTGCGGTCCATGCGGATAATCGTATCCGGTGGATGAAGGCTCTGAAGCGCCGGGAGCCGCGGCATCACCCAGATCAGGAACAGGCCGGGCACAAGTGCCACCAGCGCGTACACCGCAGAAAGGCGCGCACGCCGGACCGGGTCCTCTCCAGTTGCTCCCCGCAGCAGGAGGTACGCGGCGTAGAGCAGCAGCATGATCACGATGGAGGTCTCTCGCGGGTCCCAGTTCCAGTAGCTGCCCCACTGCGCGGCCGCGAAGACGCTCCCTGTCACGGTCGCCAGTATGCAGAACATGAAGCCCAGCTCCATCGCGGCGGCCGACTTAGCGTCAGTCTCCATGTCCGGGTGCCGGGTCAGATAGTGGAATGCGTAGACCGCTCCCACAAAGTAGACCACCGAGCTCAGAACCGCGACTGGAACGTGAAAGAAGATAATCCTGCCGATATTGCCGTTGCCTGCAAAGTTCACGGCTCCGCCGGCGATGAAGAACGCTCCATAG
Source organism: Chthonomonadales bacterium (assembly GCA_038218705.1). Taxonomy (GTDB): domain Bacteria; phylum Armatimonadota; class Chthonomonadetes; order Chthonomonadales; family Chthonomonadaceae; genus JBBRJW01. The sequence continues at coordinate 875 of JBBRJW010000559.1, forward strand.
ATCACGTAAGCGATGATGATAACCGTCGCGCTCTTCCACCAGAGTCCGGGAACTCCAGTCGCCGCGCGAGTGGTCTGGGAGTCTATCTGTCTCGACGAAGTCGCCATGTGCCTCGCGCCGGGCGGCGCTACTCCTCCCACACAAACTGAAATGTAAGCGCCGACACCGCAAGAATCAGGATGCCATAGCTCAATAATCCGCCCACTGCCCGTACGGTAGCAATCAGGCCTGGCTCCGGTGCATAGAGTGCGCTGCCGGCATTTAGAAGCATTAGTAGAAAGACCACCAGAAGGGGGAGGCCAATCGCCCCATAGAGCGCTCCCGATGAGTGAGCCTTGGCGGCCAGCGCGGCTACAATCGTCGCGACAGCCGACAACCCTACACATCCACACACCATCACACATAGGAATACGAGCGGCGAGCCGCTCTCCATTCCCGTAAGCACCATATAAACCGGAGTAATGATCAGCGCCACGAGAACGAGGAGAATCAGATTAAAGAGATACTTGCCCGCAAATACGGAGCCGGATCGCATGGTCAGCCGTAGCGCCGTCGTGGTGCCGGACTCCTCCTCGTGTAAAAACGAATGCGAAAGCCCGGCGAATGCAGAGAAGCAGAGCAGCACCCAGAGAAGTCCCAGCTTGGAGATCGGGTCCCATGCGGGATGCGATAGGCGCGACAAAAGATCGAGTGACACCGGGTCGGGCAGCTTCAAGAGCGGCGCACTCCGCGCGTCTTTCAGGGTCGCCATGGCGAGGGCGATCAGAAGCAGGGCTGCAAACGCGAACACGCCAACCGCGCTCATCGCGACTCTCGTGCGCAGCTCCGCGCGGAAATCCTTTTCCAGCAGCGCGAAGGCATCGGCCGCCCAGCCAGGCCGGCTCAATTGCCCACGCCCAGACAGGTGACAGCGTCACCCCATCCCACCTCCCGAGGTTCGTTTGTGCCAATCACCGTAAGGCCGCCCTGCATTCGATGCGCCGCTACCAGGCGCTCCACCATGGCGATCCCCTCGGCATCCAGATTGGCGGTAGGCTCATCGAGGAGAAGGATCACCGGCGAGCCCAGCAGCGCGAATGCGTATTTCAGTCGCTGACGCATTCCTGAGCTATAGGTGCCCACCAGGTCGCGCCCGCGGCCCTTCAGGCCGACTTCCGATAGAATGTGCACCAGCGCGGGCCGATCCATCGCGACCCCACGAAGCCGAGCGAAAAAGCGCAGGTTCTCCGCGCCCGTGAGCTCGCGATAGAGCGTCAGGTCCGGTGCTACGTAGCCCAGGCATTCGCGGCGATCCACGCCATCGAGAGATCGTCCGTTCCACACAACGTCCACGCGGCCCGCGGAGGGCGAAAGCAGCCCGGCCGCAATTCGCAGCAGGGTGCTCTTTCCGGAGCCGTTTGGCCCGGTAACTACATGTACCTGGCCGCTACCTACCTGGAAGGCAATATGGGAGAAGACCTCACGACCACCGAACACACGGCCGAGATCGACGGCGGCGAGCGTGCACGGGACCGGCGGGCACTGTCCCGGCTTAACCACCTCGTTAACCTGCCTCTCGGCGAGTGACATGGCTCACTCCCAACCGCTTCCGGCGCGCGCAATCTCGAGTCTCGCGGACAGATCGGCCGCCCTGCCGGAGAAGCTGATTGATTATACCATGACGCAAAAACGGGGCAGATCCCGGAGGAGCGGCCCCGTGCTCACTTGTCGAAGTTCCAGGCCCGCGAGCGGCGCCGGAATGCCAGAGCCGCTGCGGAGAAGAGGCCACCGATCAGGCCCACTACCCCTGGCTCCGGCGTAGACGGCGAACCGAGGCCGACGAGGGGCGCGACATCATCGAGATTGCTCGCAAGGAACGGGCTCGCGACGACGTTGCCAACGTTACCCACCTTGTGAGTTCCCAGACTGTAGTCCATGAACACCAGGTTGCCGCCGTTGTCCGCCGCCAGGAGGTGCCCCTTACCATCGGACCCTCCCTGGTCAAGGTGAAACGAGGGCGACAGGGCGACATCCGAGAAGGTGGTCAGACCGGGATCTGTGTTGAGCTGAGTGATATGGTTCGATCCGAATAGCATCAGGGTGTTCGTAAAAGAATCGAACACCATACCGTGCGCGGCGGGCACATTCGTCAGCACCGTCGTCGTGACACCGGTGTTGAGATCGATCCGCCCTACGTCGCCTGTTCCGCCCGGGCCAGAGTCCGTGAAGTACGCATTGCCGCTATTGTCGAAAGCGATGGAGGTGATGCTCGACGTGCTCCCAGAGATTATCAGTTGGGTACCGATCCCAAACGGTGTGAGCGGGACGATGGCCAGGTCTCCCGGAATATTCGTGGAGTATAACTTAGCTCCACCTGAATCGAGCGACAGGTGAAA
>JBBRJW010000560.1:0-3248 GCA_038218705.1 Chthonomonadales bacterium
CGTAATGGTCGTCCGTCTTACCGCCAGTCGGGCCGGGGAGCTGCGCGGCGAGATCGTGCTAAAGGACGCTCACTCGGCCCCATCCGAGGCGAAGGACGCCACGATACATTTCAGTGGCATGCTGCCAAATGGGCGCAAGTACGCAGCGCGCCTGCTGGCGAAGGCCGAGGGCGGCGCACTTCGTGCCCAGGGGCAGGGGCTCCGAATGGAGGGGTGCACCGCCGTGACGCTCCTCTTTAGCGCGGCCACCGATTATGTGATGGACCCGGCTGCCCACTATCGAGGCACAGACCCCTCGCCCCGCGTGGAGCAGACTCTCAGTGCGGCGGCGGCCCGCTCTTTCACCGATCTGCGTGCCAGGCAGGCGCGCGATTACGCGGCTCTCTTCGGTCGTGTCCGGCTCGACCTCGGGCGTTCCCCGGCTGCGCGGCTCGCACTGCCCACCGACGAGCGCAAGGGCCTCGACACCGCCGGCGACGACCCGGAGCTGGAAGCGCTGCTCTTCCAATATGGCCGCTATCTGCTGCTCTCCTGCTCCCGTCCCGGTGGCCTCCCGGCCAACCTGCAGGGACTCTGGAACGACAGCCTACAGCCGCCGTGGCACTCGGACTACCACGCAAACATCAATATCCAGATGAACTACTGGCCCGCCGAGCCAGCCGGCCTGCCGGAGTGCCATCTTCCGCTCTTTGACCTCATCGATAGCCAGCTCCCGCTCTGGCGCAAGGCGACGCAGGCCGCCCCGGAGTACGGGCTTCCCGATGGCCGCGCCGTGCGCGGATTCGCCGTGCGCACCAGTCACAACATCGACGGCGGATTGGGGTGGCAGTGGGATAAGACCGCGAACGCATGGTACTGTCGCCACTACTGGGAGCACTACCTCTTTACGGGAGACAGGGCGTTCCTGCGCGCCCGCGCTTACCCCATTCTGAAGGAGACCACCGAGTTCTGGGAGGACCACCTGAAGGCCCTGCCGGATGGCAAGCTCGTGGTCCCGCAGGCATGGTCGCCCGAGCATGGGCCCACCGAGGACGGTGTCAGCTACAGCCAGGAGATCGTCTGGGATCTCTTCTCGAACTTCGTTGAAGCGAGCCGGATCCTCGATCTCGACGCCGACTATCGCTCGCGCATCGCCGCAATGCGCGAGCGACTCCTCTGGCCGAAGATCGGCTCGTGGGGGCAGCTGCAGGAGTGGATGGTTGATCGCGACGATCCCAATGATCACCATCGACACACGTCACATCTCTTTGCGGTCCATCCCGGCAATCAGATCAGTCTGGCGAAGACTCCCGAGCTGGCGCGCGCTGCCGAGAAGTCGCTGATCGCCCGCGGGCAGACCGACGACAGCAACCGGGAGTGGGCCTTTGCCTGGCGGACCTCCCTCTGGGCGCGCTTCCATGAGCCCGAACGCGCGCACTCCATGCTGATCGCGTTTCTCTCCACGCCCTCCACGCTCATCAACCTCTTCGGGAACCATCCGCCGATGCAGATGGATGGCAACTTCGGTATTACGGCTGGCATCGCCGAGATGCTCCTGCAGAGTCATGAGGGCGAGATCCGGCTGTTGCCTGCGCTGCCGAAGGCGTGGGCGACCGGCTCGGTAACCGGCCTGCGCGCCCGAGGCGGCGTCACCGTCTCCATGCAGTGGCGAGACGGCGCCCTGGTCTCCGCTTCTCTCTCCGGACCCGCAGGCGAGCGCGCGATTATTGCCCACGGTGAACACCGCACCACAGTTACCCTGCGCGGAGCGCGCGCACAGAAGCTCGACAGCCAGTTGATCGCCCGCTGAACGCGGTAAGAAAGTGAAGCCTGATGAAGATTACGCGACTGGAGACCTTCCTGGTAAAGCCCCGCTCCCTCTTCCTGAAGATCCACACGGACGAGGGGCTGATCGGCCTCGGGGAGCCTATTCTGGAGGGACGGCAGCTCACGTGCGCACAGGCCGTGGCGGAGCTCGGACCCTATCTGATCGGTGAAGATCCGACGCGCGTGATGCATCACTGGCAGGCGATCTACAAGCATGCCTTCTATCGGGGCGGCCCGATTCTGACGAGCGCGCTCTCCGGCGTGGAGCAGGCGCTCTGGGACCTGGCGGGCAAGGCCGTGGGCCTGCCGGTCTACAAACTGATGGGCGGGCCCCTGCGGGACCGCATTCGCATCTACCGGTCGGTGGGCGGAAGGACGCCGGAGGAGGCTGCTGCCAACGCTCGCGCGTGCGTCGCCGAGGGCTACACTGCCATGAAGACCGGCATCAACGGCGGGCGCCCGGCCCGCATCGTGGAGGGCGCGGGTTTTGTCGATCGCGCGGTTGCGCAGTTTGCCGCCATGCGCGAGGCCGTCGGCCCTGAGATCGATATTGCGATCGACTTTCACGGCGCAATCAGCCCGCAGACGTCGGCTCTCCTCATCAAGGAGCTCGAGCCGTACCGGCCGCTCTTCATCGAAGAGCCTGTTCAGTGCCAGAACGTCGACGTGCTCGTGGACCTCGCCCGTAAGACGCACCTGCCCATCGCGACAGGTGAGCGCCTTTTCACGAAATGGGCATTCCGCGAGATTCTGGAGAAGCGGGCCGCCTCGATCCTGCAGCCGGATATCTCCCATGTTGGCGGAATCTTCGAGGGGAGGCTCATTGCCGGCATGGCGGAGGCAAGCTACGCGGCCATCGCTCCTCACTGCCCGCTCGGCTCGATCGCGCTGGCCGCGTGCCTGCAGCTCGATGCCGCCATCCCCAACTTCCTGATTCAGGAGCAGGGCCACCTGGGCGTTGGTATCCTGAAGGAGCCCTTCGTGGTGCGGGAGGGCTATGTCGATCTGCCGAAAGGCCCGGGTCTCGGCATCGAGATCGACGAGGAGCAGATCGTCGAACACATTACGGAAGAGGAGTGGCGCAACCCGATCACCTTCCACCCGGAGGATGGATCGGCGATCGACTGGTGATGCAGACTGCCCGCCCTAGCGGCGTCGATCAATCCTCATCGCCTGCCCCGGGGCCCGAGCCGGCGCGCGCCACTCTTGGCGCGGCCTGTGCTGCGGAGGCCTGCGGCGTATTTCTGGTGATTCTGTTCGGGCTCGGGGGAGGGCATGTCGCCACCCTCTGTGGGGCAGGAATCGGTCTCTTTGATGTGGGGCTTATCTGGGGGGTGGGCGTGCTGCTCGGCGTTCTCGCCGCCGAGGGCGTCAGCGGCGCGCACCTCAACCCGGCGGTCACACTCGCTCTTGTCTGTTTCCGTGGGTTCCCGTGGCGTCGA
>JBBRJW010000561.1:0-3247 GCA_038218705.1 Chthonomonadales bacterium
CGCCTGCAGGGTGTAGACGGTGTGAAGGTTGACAGTCAGGCGACCCTCGAGGGCATCGCGGCGGGATTGGGCGGCCGGGTCGAGATGATGAAGTCGTACCGCGAGGCGCTCGAAGGCTCCATTCAGACTCAATTCAACGGCGCGCTGATTAACTGTATGTCCTGCTCCAGCGAGATGCTCTACAGCGCGCTCAACTCCACCATCACGCGCTCCTCAACAGACTTCTGGCCCGACAAGCCCGAGTCTCACGGCCTCCACCTCTACGTGAACGCTCAGGTGAGCCTCTGGTTTGGCGAGTTTGTCCACCCGGATTGGGACATGTTTCAGTCGGGTCACCCGATGGGCGCTTACCACGCGGCGGGCCGCGCCGTGGGCGGCTGCCCGGTCTATGTCTCAGACAAGCCGAATGCGCACGACTTCGAACTGCTCGCGAAGCTCGTCATGCCAGATGGCTCGGTGCTGCGCTGCCTCAATCCGGGCCGTCCCACTCTCGACTGCCTCTTCCACGATCCCACCCGAGAGGCGGTCCTGCTCAAGATATTCAACCAGAACGCGACGACTGGAGTGCTCGGCGTCTTTAACGCGCGGTATGCCGAAGAGGGCGCGCTCCCCGAGGCGAGCGAGCCTGTAACAGGATCGATCAGCCCGACGGACATACACGGCATGGAGGGCGATCTCTTTGCAGTCTACGCCCATAACGCAGGCACCATAGTGCTCCTGGCGGATCAGGAGGCGATGAATGTCACGCTCTCACAGCTAGAGCACGAGGTGTTCACCTTCGCGCCCGTGGACGGTGGCGTCGCGGCCCTCGGCCTGGCCGATATGCTTAACAGCGGAGGCGCGCTTATCAGCGTGGGATGGGGTACCGAAGAGGAGTATCAGGTGGCGATTCTCGGCGGCGGGCGCCTTCTGGTCTGGAGTGAAGACGCACCGACCGGTGTCTACACCGACGAAGAAGAGATCGAGTTCGATTACGACGAGGAGACGCGGCTGCTGCAGATCGATGTGCCGATCGCGTCGGTAACGCTCGTGACGATATCCTATGAGTAACGCGGCAATGGGCGCACTGTTCGAGCGCGTGTACCTGTCGGAAGACCCCTACGCGAGCGATAGCGATGCAAAGTCGTGGGGCGAGCGAGGAACCTGGCCCTGCCGATGGGTGGCCCACCCGGCCCCCGGCTCACCGCCATTTGTAACCGCCTACAAGCTGGAATTCGACCTGAAGGCGGCGGCACAATTCACGGCGCACGTTACGGCAGACGAGCGGTATGAGCTGTTCCTCAATGGCGAGCGCATCGGCCGCGGCAGCGAACGTGGCGATGGCCACTGCTGGTTCTTCGAGAGCTTCCGATTCACGCTGCCGGCGGCCCACCACGTGCTGGTGGCCCGCACCTGGTCGATGGGTGAGCTTGCGCCCTTCGCACAGATGAGCGTCTATCCCGGATTCCTCTTCTCACCCGACGGCGAGGAGTGGATTCGCCTTCTCGGCACCGGTCATGCTCCCTGGCGTGCCAGGATTCTCGGGGGCTATGAGTTTGTGCATCCGGTCGCCGCATGGGGAACCGGGCACAATCTGATAGTTCACGGCGATCGACTCGCTTGGGGCGTTGAGCGGGGCGAGGGCGAAGGCTGGGCGCCGGTGATCGAGCTCGATGCAGGCGCAGATGCCCGGGAGCGCCACGAGACCGCGCCGGTCCATTTCATGCGGCCGGCAACCCTTCCACCCATGATGGATGAGCCGCGCCACGTGGGGACTGTAAAGCTTGTCGCGGACCTTCCAGCCGTCGAGACCCACGCGATCCCGATTCGCGAGGCCGACAACCTGCCGAACGAGGCGGCTGCGTGGCAGGCGCTCATCTCTGGCCGTGGAAGCGTTACCATTCCTCCCGAGACCATCAGGCGTGTCCTGGTAGACCTGGACGACTACTACTGCGCCTACCCGGAGCTGACGCTCAGCGGCGGAGCCGGCGGCCTGGTGCGGGTGAACTGGCAGGAGTCGCTCTTTAACGAGCATGAGACGCTTAGCAAGGGTAACCGCGACCAGGTCGAGGGCAAGTTCTTCGTCACCATCTGGTGGAAGAAGGACGGAATCGGTGACTCGTTTCTGCCCGAGGGCGGAGACGGCCGGCGGTATGAGACACTCTGGTGGCAGTGCGGCCGATTCGTGGAGATCGTCGTCCAGACCGGGCAGGAGGCTCTGACGCTGGACCGAATCGTGCTGCGAGAGACGCGCTACCCCCTCGAGGCCGAGTCGAGCTTCCACGCGAGAGACCCGCGCCTCGAAGAGGCCGGAGCCCTCGGAATGCGCGCGCTCCAGATGTGCTCGCACGAGACCTATATGGACTGCCCCTATTTCGAGCAGCTCATGTACATCGGGGATACCCGCCTCGAAGCGCTCACCACCTACGCGCTCACCCGGGACGATCGCCTTCCTCGCACAGCGCTCCGATGCTTCAGTCTCTCGCGTCAGCTAAGCGGCCTGACGCAGTCCCGCTACCCCTCTCGCGTGCTCCAAATCATCCCTCCCTTTTCACTCTGGTGGATCGGGATGATCAGCGATTTCGCCCAGTGGAGGGACGACCGGGCGTTCGTGTCCGAGCTCATGCCCGGCGCACGCGGGGTGATCGACCACTGCCTCTCGCTGCGCAGCCAGGCCGGTCTGGTACAGCGCCCGAGAGGCTGGAATGCCACGGATTGGGTGCCAACCTGGAAGGATGGCTGTCCCCCGTTTGGCTCAGATGGCGTGAGCGCTCTGATAAACTGGCAGTTTGCCATGATTGCAGAGCGGATGGGCGCTCTGGAGGCTCTCGTCGGCGAGCGGGAGCTGGCGGCCCGAGCGCGGCGAATCGCCCTGGAGACCGCCGCTGGCCTGGAGCGCTTCTGGCGCCCTGATCTCAGACTGTACGCCGATGACGACACTGGCGAGAGCTTCTCCGAGCATACGCAGTGCCTCGCAATCCTGAGCGGGCTCCTGACGCCGGAGCGCAAGGCTGCGGTTGGTGCTGGACTGCTGAGCAGCCAACCGATGGCGCGAACAACACTCTACTTCTCGCACTACCTCTTCGAGGCGCTCGCGGAGCTGGGCCGAACCGACGTTCTGCTCGATCGCATGGCACTCTGGTTCGAGCTAAAGGCGCTAGGCCTGAAGACCACTGTAGAGATGCCGGAGCCCACCCGCTCGGACTGCCATGCGTGGGGCGCGCACCCGCTCTACCACTACTATGCGTCTATCCTCGGTATTCGCCCA
>JBBRJW010000562.1:0-3241 GCA_038218705.1 Chthonomonadales bacterium
GTAGAGATGGCTGATATGCCGGTGGCCCATCTCCGTCTCCTCCGCGCCAGCAGGCCATTCACGAAGCTCGCCATCCGGGCCGATGTCGAACTCCGGCAGCCGCTCCAGGGCACCGGACAAACAGAGCGCAAGATCATCTTCGATCCCCAGCGCGCGTGCTCCCTCGATCGCATTCCTGAAGACTTCGCGAACCAGGGCAAGGTCCATGGCCGAGCCGTAAGTCACTTCCGCCTGCAGACGCGCTCCGCTCGGATCGGTGTACTGGAAAGTGTTCTCCGGGGAGACAGAAGGGCAGGTCACAAGATGGCCGTCCGGCGATTCGGTAAGGAAGGCCAGCAGAAACTCGGCCGCTCCGCGAATAGCTGGATAGGCTCGCTCCTCCAGAAATGCGCGGTCGCCGGTGAAGAGCCAGTGTTCCCACAGGTGCTGGACCAGCCATGCTCCGCCCATCGGCCAGTTGGCCCAGCAGGGAGAGCCCTCGCCGTCGCCTACCGGGTTCGCCCGGGCCCAGATGTCGACGTTGTGATGGGCGCACCAGCCCGGAGAGTTATAGTACGATCTTGCGACATCCTGCCCCGTTACGCGGAGGGCGTCGATCAGCCGGAATAGCGGCTCGGCCAATTCGCTGAGATTTGTCGTCTCCGCCGGCCAGTAGTTCATCTGGACGTTGATATTGCTGGTGTAGTTGCTCGACCAGGCCGGCCGAAGGTCCTTGTTCCAGATCCCCTGCAGGTTGGCCGCCTCCGTGCCGGGCCGCGATGAGGAGATGAGCAGATAGCGACCGAACTGAAAGTAGAGGGCAGCCAGGCCTGAATCCGCTGCCCCTGCGCGAACGGCTGCGAGCCTTTCATCAATCGGGGAGTTGATCGCCTCCTGATTCGCCCCAAGGTCCAGTTGGACGCGACGGTAGTAGTGCTGGTAATCTTCCACGTGCGCCGCAAAGCGAGATCCCGGATCGGCGGCGAGCAACCGCTCGTGGCTAACCGGATCCACAGGCATTTCGTGCCCTACCGGCTCAAGCGGGCCCCGGAAGGAAGTGGCCGCAGAGAGTAGAAGCGTAACCGAAGATGCGCCAACGATCCGAAGCGCGCCGTCGCGCTCCCCTATCGAGCCTCCCTCGTGCCGTGCCGAGACGTGCATACAGAAGCGTAACCCGCCGCCTCCGGGAGTCTCGTCGCGCACGATGGCCGGCTCGACTTGCCGGTAATTCGGCTCGATGTGCACCGGAACGCGCCCGGTAAGTCGAAGCGAGCCGGGACTGGTCTCGATCTCAGAGGTATGCAGCGTTGTGAGCGCAATGCTGAGCGTAATCGCGGAGGGTTCCGATGCGGTGATCTCGACTACGAGCGCCTGGTCGACGGCGCTCACGTAGTAGCGCCTCTCGAACCGCACGCCTCCAATAGAGTACTCCATGCGCGCGCACGCAGTGTCGAGTTCGAGCGTGCGGCGATACCCGTGCGCAGTGTCCTCGTGCTCAAACTCGAGCAGGAGATCCCCCATGGGAACGTACGACTCTGTGAACGGACCCTGAAGCGCCTGGCATGCGGTTGTCGCTTCCGCATGCTGGCCAGAAAAGATCAGATCCCGGGCCTGTTGTAGCAGCCGCCACTTCTCTGGATCGGACGCGTCCACGGGACCGCCCGACCAGAGGGTATCTTCGTTTAGCTGCAGGCGCTCGTGTTCCACGCCGCCAAACACCATCGCCCCGAGCCGGCCGTTACCGATAGGCAGGGCTTCGTTCCAGTCGGCAGCTGGCTTCAGCAGTAAGAGTGTGTCCGAATTCATCATGTCTCCCGCGTGTTTTCTTCCTGGGCCGATACCGCCCGTCGGTAGAGCTCTATGAGGTCGCTGGCAGGCTCGAACCCGGCAACCGCAATCGGCTTATGCTCTAGCGCGCTGGAATAGGTCGCGAGTACTACGGCCCACTCATGGAGCGAGTATCGAAGACTGGTACCCGGCTCGCGGGCGGGGTCGACGAGCCAGTCGAACATGGCCCGGTGGAAGCCGGCCTGCGCACGCACATTGTTGGCGCGCCACTGCTCCATTCCGCCGTAATCGCCGTTCTCCAGACCGGAAGCGCCGGAGACAGCCCACCGGCCGAACTCCTCGTAAACCGCGGATCCGATTGTGCCATAGGCCGCGATTCGCACATGCTGCCACGTGGTGCTGGAGTCGCCAGCCCTGGGTGAGATCTCGCCAGTGGTCCACAGTCCGGTTACGCCGTTCTCAAACTCCAGAGAGGCCGCGGATGCTGCCGGACCCGGATGGCCAGGGTCGTCTTCGTCCCAGCCGGAGGCGTTGGCGAAGACCCGTGTCACCAATGGATCGCCCACGAAAGAGCGGCCATAGTTGAGCGTGTGGGTGCCCTGGCCTGCGATGTTCATGCCTGAGGAGAGGTGTACGAATTGCGGTGCGCCGATTTGGCCGGCTGCGACGGCATCCCGGCAGCGCGTCAGGAGAGGGTGCCAGCGCACCTGGTGGCACACGGCGAATCGGGTGGCGCTTGCGCGCTCCAGCTCCTGAAGCGCGTGCCAGTCGGGGACGCCCGTGGCGATCGGTTTCTCGACGGTGCAGAGGGGCACCCCGAGGTCGGAGACGAGCGACATCAGCTCCAGCCGGGAATCCGGCCAGGTTATGATGTGGGCGATGTCGGGCTTCTCTACCCGGATCATCTCGGCCGCGTCGGCGTATGCGCGCAGTCCGTAGCGCTCTGCGAGCGGATCGCGCCGCCGGGGAGTGGGCGCGCAGCAGGCCACAACCTGTGCGTCTGGCAAGAACTGATAGGCGTCGACGTGCGCCGCAGCTCTCCCGCCGCAGCCGATGATAACAGCCCTATAGCTCATGGTTCATCCTCTCGAGGAAACGGGTGGAGGATCACTTTGCCGCACTGGCCAGTGAGTTGCAGATCCCAGGCGTCCTGAATGCGATCCAGCGGGAAGCGGTGGGTAATGAGCCGGTCGAGCGCAGGCCCAATCCGGCCGATCATCTGCATCATTCTGGGGGCGAGCCGGAGGTTCCAGTGCCAGATGCCATGCAGGGAGAGGCCCTGAGGCACCATGTTATCGAGCTCAATTCGGCCGCCCCACCCTACAAATGCGACCTGGCCCCGCCGGCGAGTGGCTTCGATGGCCAGCTTCTGAGCGGCCGGTACTGCGGTGCAGTCGACCGTCTTGTCCGCGCCTACGCCAGCGTTCAAGCTCTTGAGAATGGGGAGCAGATCGGGGTCCGAGGGGTCGATCAC
>JBBRJW010000563.1:0-3240 GCA_038218705.1 Chthonomonadales bacterium
CTGGAGGGCCACCCCTGCGTGGGTTCCCTGGTCGATCACGAAGCGGTTCCATGCCTTACGGGTGCGGTCGTACGAGTAGTAGTAGATACCGAGTGGATCGGCAACGCCAATGTCGTGGTCGTGCGCCTTGTAGCGCTTCCCCGTCACGACCACAGGATGGCCGCTCTTCTCAATATCGGCAAGTATGAGCGTATGGACCTGCGACCACGAGGTATCTATGGGACTCTGCGTCCACTTTCCGCCTTCGCCCTGCTGCAGCCAGAAAAGGCCGTAGTGATGGCCGCTCCCAAATACGATGTCGTTTCGCCCATCGCCGTCGAAATCGAACGTCGGGGTCCCGATTCCCAGATCCCCCGGGTTGCAGGTGAACTCTGGCCGCCATGTCCACTTATCGGCCCGCGCGTCAATCTGCTCCCACCAGCCTGTGGGCGTAATGATGTCGGTCTTGCCGTCGCCATTCACATCGCCGAATCCGATACCGTGTCCACCGCCCTGATTTCCCACCACGTGCTCGATCCAGACGGGACTCGGCCCGGCCTTGCGCAGCTCATACCAGACGACCCGGTTACCGACGTTGGGCAGAATACAGACGCTCCCCTTCACGATCGGCGCGAACCAGGTTGTCTCGGCAGAACCGGGTCGGGCAATTGAGTGGCGCGGCCACAGGTCATTGGTGTTGCCGACATTCTCATGCCAGTAGATCTCTCCGGAGGCATAGTCGGACGAGACGATGTCGATGCGCCCATCGCCGTTTACGTCGACGGGAAGGTCTGCAAAGTCAGCGCGATAACCGCTGTTGTTCGCATCACGCCCCCACACCCCGATCTCGCGAAACCGATGCGGCGTCCAGTGAGGGGCCTCGTACCAGGTATCGCCGCACACGATATCCAGGATGCCATTCCCGTTGATATCGGCCGATGCAATCGCCTCGAAATCCGACTCTGGATTGATCGCGACTTTACGGAAGTTTACGCGCGACGCCGCGCTCGTAGGAACCACCGGAGCCTCGTCGGCGAGAAGTGGCGCCATCGCACACGTGGCTGCCGCGCCCAGCGAACCCTTTAGAAAGCTCCTACGGCCTATTCCCCCACCTGAATGCTCCATTGTGATCCTCTCCCGTCATCTGCGTATCGGTGCACTGTCCGAACGTTTCACCTGCCCTCGCGAAGATTCCTGCGCGTCGGATAACATGCAGCAGTCGGCATTGCCAATCTATCCGGGTGGGCCTGTGGTAGAATCCCCGCATGAAGCTCGATAAGTCCGAAATCGAAGGCGCTGCCGAGGAGATAACGATCCGTGTTCGCTACGCAGAGACCGACCAGATGAAGGTCGCCCATCACGCGGCGTACCTCGTCTGGTTCGAGGAGGCGCGCACCCAGCTCTGCCGCAGCAGAGGTGTCACCTATCGCGACATGGAGGCCAACCAGGGGCTCTTTCTGCCGGTGGTCGAAGTGAAGTGCCGATACGGCGGACCGGCCCGGTACGACGAGCTGCTCACGGTCGAGGTGCGCGTGGCCGAGTTATCCCGTCGCTCTGTGCGCTTTCGGTATCGTGTCCTGCGCGGCGAGACCGCCCTCGCGGAGGCTGAGACCTACCACATTCTGGTCGACGCCGCCGGGCGCCCGCGCGTGTGGCCAGACGAAGTAGTCCGGGCCCTCCGCGGCGCGCCGGACAAGGAGTAGGGATTACATGCAGTACGACGTGCTGGTTGTAGGTGGCGGCCATGCCGGCTGCGAAGCAGCCCTCGCTGCGGCTCGAATGGGCTGCCGGGTCGCTCTGGTAACCCTGCAGCTCGACCGAATCGGTCACCTGCCCTGCAACTGCTCTATCGGCGGCCCCGCCAAAGGGCAGCTTGCCCGCGAAGTAGACGCGCTCGGCGGAGCAATGGGAATGGTCGCGGACCAGTCGCTCACTCACATCCGATTCGTTGGCACGGGCAAGGGCCCCGCCGTTCAGACGCTCCGGGCCCATGCAGATAAGGACCTCTATCCTGCCGCCATGCGCGACATGATCGAAGCGCAGGCCGGGCTCACCCTCCTGCAGGCGAGCGCCGAGTCCCTGCTCGTCGAGAGGGCCGGCGATGGTGCGGTGGTGCGCGGAGTTCGCCTCGCTTCGGGCGAGGAGATCAATGCGGCGGCCGTGGTGATCACAACGGGCACGTTCCTCAATGGCCTGATGCACTGCGGAACCAGCCAGACCCCGGGCGGACGGCACGGGGAGGCGCGCAGCACGGGCCTGTCGGCCGACCTGGCCAGCCTCGGGCTGCGAATGGGCCGATTCAAGACGGGGACTACTCCCAGGATCGACCGCGCTTCGGTCGACTTCTCAGAGACGGCAGCGATGGAATCGGAGGAGTGCCCGCCCTTCTCGTTTCTTCACGACAGACTGAACCCGCCTCACCCGCTCCTGCCCTGTTGGCAGACGCGCACCACCGAGCAGACGCACGCCGTGATCCGCGAAAACCTGCACCTCTCGGCGATGTACAGTGGTCGAATCGTCGGGATTGGCCCGCGCTACTGTCCAAGCATTGAGGACAAAGTGGTGCGCTTCGCCGACAAGTCCTCGCATCCGGTCTTCCTCGAGCAGGAGACGTGGGCTGGCCCCTCGCTCTATGTGCAGGGCATGTCCACGAGTCTTCCCGCCGAAGTTCAGATCGAGTTTCTGCGAACGCTGCCCGGCCTTCGCACGGTGGAGATGCTGCGCGCCGGCTATGCAGTTGAGTACGATATGGTCTTTCCAGATCAGCTCAAGCCGACGCTCGAAACGCGGGCGGCAGCTGGCCTATTTCTGGCAGGCCAGATCAACGGCACGAGCGGGTACGAAGAGGCAGCGGCGCAGGGCCTCGTAGCCGGTATCAACGCAGCGCTCCAGGCCCACGGCCGCCCGCAGATTGTTCTCGATCGGCAGTCGAGCTACATTGGCGTTCTGATCGACGACCTGGTAACGAAGGGCGTTGCCGACCCCTACCGCATGCTCACCTCACGCGCCGAGTACCGGCTTCTGCTCCGGCACGATAACGCCGACCTGCGGTTAACGCCTATTGGAAGGGAAGTGGGAGTCGTAGATGACAACCGCTGGGAGCGGTTCGAGGCAAAGCGCAATGCGATCGGCGCGGAGCGCGCTCGCCTCGCATCTACCTACCTCTTTCCGAGGGATAGCGCTGCGGTTGAATCGCTGGGCAGCGCGCCAATTACCGACAACCGGCTCTCGCTCCTTGAGCTGATGCGCCGCCCTGAGATC
>JBBRJW010000564.1:0-3222 GCA_038218705.1 Chthonomonadales bacterium
GACCTCCTGGCACATTCTGCCGGACGCCTGGGCCGTCTTTGTTCACGATGCAACATTTCACCTGCCTCCGGAGCCGAATGGCTTTTACCAGTATAACCCGCTGCAGCAGCTCACATATTTCGGCGTCGTTTTCGTCCTGGCTCCGCTGGCGATCCTGACCGGCCCTTCGATGTCGCCCGCGCTGACCTCTCGATACCGTTGGTACCCTAAGTTGCCGGGTAACCGACAGATCGGCCGCTCCCTCCACTTCCTGGTCATGTGCGGGTTTGTCGTTTTCACGGTGGGTCACGTCGCGATGGTGGTTATCACAGGATTGGCCCGAAACATGAACCATATCGTGGTAGGAACCGACAATGCCAATCCGCTGGGCCTCTACCTCGGCCTTGTTGGCGTCGGAGTTGTTGTTGCGCTGAATGGTCTGGCATACTTTCTGGCGTGGAAGCATCCCCGCGCCGTCCAGCATGTTGCGAAAGCGGTTGTCAGTCCCGTGATGCAAACGATGCTCGACCGCTCGAATACGCAGTCGGAGTTTCGTCGGAAGGACATATCCCCGTTCTTCTGGGTGAACGGCCAGATGCCAACGTGTGACGAGTGGAAGGCACTGGCCGATGGCGCTTTCAAAGACTACCGACTCAAGGTCTACGGAAAGGTGGAAAACCCGGTGGAATTGTCGCTCGACGACCTCCGGGCAATGGGACAGAAGACCCAAATCACGCTGCATCACTGTATTCAGGGCTGGTCGGGCATTGCCGAGTGGGGTGGCCTTCCCCTGGCAAAACTGATTGAGTTGGTCCGGCCAGGACCCAACGTCAAAGAGGTCGTCTTCTACTCGTTTGGCGACGGATACGAGCTAAGCACAGGCGTCGCCGGCGGTCAATACTACGACAGTCTCTCGATTGGGAACGCCATGGCCTCACAAACACTGCTGGCTTACGAAATGAACTACCAGCCGCTCAACCATCTTCACGGTGGGCCGTTGCGATTGCGCGTCGAGAACCAGCTTGGGTTCAAAATGGTCAAGTGGATAAAGGCGATCGAGTTCGTTGAAGATATCGGGTCGGTCGGCGAAGGTGAAGGCGGGTACGCCGAGGACCACGAGTACTTCGGTGAGCTTGCCAGTATTTGATTCCGTCGAGCGCTTCTGCGACGGAACGCCGATCAAAATCATTGCGCCCGATGCGCCTCGTCACCGCAGCGCCACTTTGTAACAAGAAATCTGCGCCACATAAATAGAGTTATAGTGAGGGCGGAGAGGCATGCACCTTCATTCCAGGTGACTGGATGCCGGCCGTCCGGTAAAGCTCTACGTCGTGTAGCGCCGTGGCGGGCTTCTATGGGCAGCCGGACCTGAGGGCGGGCGTTGCAACTCATTCTGCCCCCCGCTCCCACTTAGTTGCTCGGCCATAACGGCCGGGCAAATTCTGTTTGTCCCATTCCATGGCTACCTCGCGGGCACCCACCAGAATCGACGCGGAATCGGGGCCCTATCCGACGATCGAGCCCACTCCTCCGGTTGTGAATAGGCGCGTCAACCCTCTCATCCAACCCCCCGCATTTCGGGTTTCTGATAATAAGTAGCGATGGCGGGGCGCTGTCGGTGAGGAAAATTCTCTTCGGCAATTTTCCTCACGACCTTGAGAGACTGGGGACTACTCCTACTATAAGGAGGACGCCCCTATGTCTGATGCGATCTACGCCGAGATCACCGACCGTATCGTTGCCGCCCTGAAGCGCGGAGTCGCTCCGTGGCAGCGCCAGTGGGTCGGATCGTCCCTTCCCCACAACCTGTTTTCCGGCCGCGCCTATCACGGCGTCAATGTGCTACTCTTGACCGCCACCGAGTACCCGGACCCGCGTTGGATCACGTTCGTTCAGGCGAAGAACCTCGGCGGCAAGGTCCGTCGTGGCGAGCATGGGACACGGATTGTCTTCAGGTGCCCGCAAGTTGGACTCCTCAAGACCCACGTGGTATTTAACGCGGCCCAGGTGGACGGCCTCGGACTGGTCGCCATCGAGCCTCCCGCTCCCGCCACCGGGGGCGACGCTTTTGCGCGCGCCCGGGAGATCGCGCCGGGCTACCAGGCGGCGGGCGGGCCGTGCGTCATCGAAGGCACCGACCAGGCAGCGTACATCCCTGCCAGGGACACGGTGACGGTGCCTGCCCTCGCTCAATGTGTGAGCCCCGCCGCCTACTACAGCGTGCTGTTCCACGAGCTGGCGCATAGCACGGGCCATCCCACCCGCCTCCGGCGGTCTGGCGTCAGCGACCTAGACCACTTTGGCAGCGAACGCTATAGCCGCGAGGAGCTGGTGGCGGAGCTGGCATCAGCGTTCCTGTGCGGCGCTTCGGGCGTGGATCCGCAGGTGGACAACACTGCCGCCTACCTCGCGGGATGGGCCCGCTCCTTACGCGGCGACAGCACCCTGATAGTGCGGGCCGCGGCTGATGCCCAGCGCGCGGCCGACTATGTGCTCGGTACGAGGGCTCTCGAGCAGGACGGCTGATGATGGGAATCCCCGACTGACGCGCAGGGACAGGCGGCCGGTCAGGCCTGGCACGGCGTACACTGATTTCGCAGATCATCGGCGAACCAGGCCAGCCACCTATCCTGCCCGACCACGAGTCCAGGATCGTCCGACAGAGGCACCCAGTAGCACTGGAAGTCGTACTCATTTTCCGCGAACCACGTCCACTCAGCGGGCGTCGGCGCTTTCGCACCCAGGTGGAAAAAGTGGCGCTCCACGGCGCGGGATAGGTCCTGGATGGGGATCCAACCCGAAGCCACGACCCTGTCGATCTGCAAGACACCGTCGCGCAGAACGTACTCGCGCAGTTCCAACTGTGCGTACCCGTCGGCCTGCCCGATCTCATGGACCGTTAGTCCACGCCGCAAGGGAAAACCCGGATCACTCCCTCCAGGGTCACGGCGCAACACGGTGTCCCGCGTCACCAGCCGTCCCCCATCTGGCAGGTCATAAGTGCGGGACCCGAGGTTGGCGACCACCGCGAGGTCCTTCAGGCCCGTCTCTTCCGCCACTTCACGCAGTGCGGCGGTTTCCACGGCCTCACCGGGCTCAACGCTTCCGGCGGGCAGTTGCATGCCTGCAGTCGGGTGGCGGAATACAAGCAGCTCTCTGCCCCGAGCGCCGTCACGGGTGACGTAGGCGGTCACTTTGGCGTAAGGAGCGGCCCATCCGTCGGTCGAGGGCTCGGAACGCTCG
>JBBRJW010000565.1:0-3214 GCA_038218705.1 Chthonomonadales bacterium
TCACCACCTGGGTGGATGGACCCAGCATGTAGTCTACAGCACCCAGTAAGCGCCCAAAGCCGTAGGGGTGGTCGGCCGCCACCGGACCCAATCGAGCGATGGTCATCTCCGCTCGGAACCGCCAATCTGTGTTACCCAGGATGTCGGATAGCTTGAGCAGTACCTCGATGGCCACGCTGTTGCCGCTCGGGGTCGCGTTGTCGTCCCAATCCTTGGCGCGATGGAGCAGAGACTCGTGGTCGTCGCTGGTCGCGAAGAAGCCACCGTTATCCTCGTCCCAGAACCTCTCGACCATCACCACGGTCAGCTCCCTCGCGAGCTCCAGCCAGTGCGGCTCCTCCGATGCCTGGGCGAGTGCGATCAGTCCGTCCGCAATGAACGCGTAATCCTCCAGGTAGCCGTTGAGCTTCGACTCACCGTTCCGGAATGTGCGCAGGAGGCGGGGCCGCCCATCGGCCGACCGGGTGAGCAGTTTGTCGATAATGAAGGACGCATTGGACCGCGCCGCCTGAACGAAATCCGGGCGGCCCAGTGCCGCGCCGCACTCTGCCATTGCCGCCATCATGAGACCGTTCCAGGCTGCCAGGGCCTTGTCATCCAGGTGAGGCGCGATCCGTTTTTGCCTGGCGGCAAAGAGCAGCGCTCGCGCACTCTCCAACCGGCTCGCCGCCTCCTCCGGCGTCAGGCCGAACTGGCTCGCAAGGCCCTCGATCTCCAGCACGACATGCGGAATCGACTTCCCCTCCCAGTTGCCCCCGGGCGTGACATCGTAGAACGCTGCGAAAAGGCCGGCGTCCTCGGGCGCCAGCTCATCGTTGAGCTGCTGTGGCGTCCAGACAAAGAAACGACCTTCCTCGCCCTCGCTATCGGCGTCCTGCGCCGAGTAAAACTGGCCGAGCGGCCCGGTCATCTCCCTGAGGACGTAGTCCAATATCTCCTCGCATATGCCACGGTAGAATGGGTTTCCGGTCGCGCGCCACCCGCGACAGTAGGTGAGGGCGAGCTGAGCATTGTCGTATAGCATCTTCTCGAAATGTGGGACAAGCCACCGGGCATCGACACTATACCGGTGAAAGCCTCCGCCAACCTGATCGTATATCCCGCCGAGAGCCATGCGCTGCAGCGTAAGCTCTGTCATCTGAAGCGGCTCTGGCTGCCCGGACCGCGCATGAAGCCGCAGAAGCAGATCCAGGTTGGCTGGCTGCGGGAATTTCGGGGCCGAACCGAATCCGCCAGAGACCGGGTCGAATCCCTCTCGCAGCTTCTCGTATGCAAGATCGAGGGTCTGGCTTGATATCGTCTCCGGCGCGAGGAAAGCTCCGAAATCGCTGCCCGTGGCCATGTGGCGCGCGACGCGCTCGCCTTCGGCCACAAGCTCCGGCCGACGCGTAGCCCAGGCCTGCGCGATCGAGGCCAGTACGCGGGGAAAGCCCGGGCGGCCGTAGAGGTCACGCGGGGGGTAGTAGGTGCCCCCGTAAAAGGGCAGCCTGTCCGGGGTGAGAAAGACCGTCATCGGCCACCCGCCCTGGCCGGTGAGCATCTGCACCGCGGACATGTAGATACCATCCACGTCCGGCCGCTCCTCGCGATCGACCTTTATGCAGACGAAGTGATCGTTCATGAGGGCTGCTATACCAGCATCCTCAAAGCTCTCGTGCGCCATGACGTGGCACCAGGGGCATGCGGAGTAGCCCACGGAGAGGAGTACCGGACGATCCTGCGCCCTCGCGGTAGAGAACGCCTCTTCGCACCAGGGCCACCAATCGACGGGGTTATGGGCATGCTGAAGGAGGTAGGGACTGGACTCGGCGGCCAGACGGTTGGTGGCTTGTGGAGAAGGCAAAGTAACTCCTGAGAAGGGTCGAAGTGATGCTCACGTTTACGCACGGGCAGTGAAAGCGTTCGAGGGACGGCGAGGAGACTACCAGGCGGGGCAGCCGCTCAAGGCTGTGTAGAGATGCGGGGGAGCGGTCCTGAACTCCGCTCCCTCCGCATCGGCCCGCTTTTTGCGCGCGTAGCGTTCGGCGGTCTCCCGTGCCGGGGAAATTCACCGAAGCAGGCATACTCGTAGTCGCCGGCAGGAGCTATGGTTGAGCCGAACCATAAACCCCTTGCTGCGCTTGTGTGCCGGCGGGGGCATCGGCGTCTTGGCCGCAATCCCGCATGTTGAAGGAGCCCTACGCCGGTTTGGCACACGGCCGATCCGAACCCTCCGGTATCGACACCGTACTGGCGCTTCTTCAGAGCCCTCACAAGTCGGCTTACGAGGTGGAGCGCTCCGTGTAACCGCAAAGCCCCACAATATATAAAGGAGCGAGATCGCAAATAAATACATATTGACGGAAAAAAAGACGATCTTTTTTTTCCGGGGCCGCTGATAAGCCCGGCGGCCCCGGCTGCGAGCGACAGGAGCTTCCGGTTCAGAGGATGCGAGATCGAATGTACTCAGGCAGATCGGCGATCTTAACCCGAACCTGGGCCATCGTATCGCGGTCCCGCACTGTCACGGTATCCGTGAGGTCGGAATCGTCGCCCCGCCCGATCGTATCAAAGTCCACGGTGACACAGAATGGGGTACCGACTTCATCCTGTCGCCGGTACAGCTTCCCGATGCCCGCTGAATCGTCGTAGACAGCGCGCATCTCCCCTGCAGACTGGAGCAGACCCTTTATGCGCTTTGCCGTAGTTACGATCTCGTCCGAGTTCTTCTTCAGGGGAAGAATGGCGACCTTGATCGGCGCGAGGGCGGGCTTCAATCGCAGGACAGTTCGTACTTCACCGTTCGGGAGAGTCTCTTCATCGTAAGCCTCGCACAATGCGGCGAGAACTCCGCGGTCTACTCCTGCCGATGGCTCGATAACGTACGGAATAATGTGCCGGTTGTTCGGCTGATCGAAGTAGGTTAGCTTCTCCGTCGAGTGCTCGTTCTTGCTGACCCTGGAGGTGAGCCCCAATTTATCCTGCTCACGGGAGTGGGAGCCGAGGTCGAAGTCGGTTCGATTAGCAATCCCCTCGAGCTCTTCCCAGCCAATCGGAAACTTGTACATCAGATCGACGGTGCGCTTTGAGTAGTGGGCAAGCTCAGCGGCTGGAACCTCGTAGAGGCGGAGATTCTCTCGCTTAAGGCCCACGTCATTCACCCAGAAGTCGATGTGGTCAGCGATGAACTGCTCGTGGACGGGTTCGTCCTCCCCGGGCCGCACGAAGTACTCGA
>JBBRJW010000566.1:0-3199 GCA_038218705.1 Chthonomonadales bacterium
GAAGCTCGCGAGCATGTACGGAGCGGGGTTATGGGGCGGGTTACCGCCGGCCTGGTCCTCAATGTGGCCGTTGAGGTGGTAGTCACCCGTGCCTGCGCCAGGTTCAGCGGAGGTCTGGACGATGTCGGAGTTAGAGGGGCATTGGAAGACCGCGACGCTCTTCAGGTACGGCTGCACCTGATTGGTCCAGGTGATAGAGCCCCAGCCGCCTCCCGAGTTCATCAGCCGCTCGTCGTAGTCCTGCAGGTACTGCATCATGGCGAGCGAGATCTGTTTCTCGTTGGACTGGCACGAGGCCTGACGGGCCTTTTCGCGAGCCTTCGCGAAGACGGGGAAGAGAATGGCAGCGAGAATCGCAATGATTGCGATGACGACGAGCAGCTCGATTAGTGTAAACCCGTTCGTTCTTGACTTCATGGACTGACCTTTCGGGCGCTTAGGAACGCCTCTTGCGTCACAAGAATGTTAAGCCGAGGTTGTTTGGGCGACGGTCAAAGCGGACAAGTTGTCGACGCTTCGATCGGGCCCTCTGGTTGTGGTGAGACACGATTTCCCTAGGTGTTTGGCCTCCAGTTGTCGCTGGTCGTTCCCGGCAATCGCCGGAAGAGTGAAGTAGTTCACACCATGTGTGCCTCTATTTACGCACGGCGAGCAAAACATCCTGCATCCGTGGACATATTTTTTGGTCAGTGGCGACTTTTATTTTCTTTAAGGAGCCGGCTGCAGTGCGATGCCGGCCTGGCCTATGGTGCGCCGGCTGGCCGGACGTCCGCGTAGGCTGCGCCGAGCTTGCTCACCAGGGAGGCAGCCACGGCATCGCACGCTTCTGGCGCGCCACTGTCGCCCTGGTTGCACGCGATTACGACCGCGAAATTCCGTCGTGGCGCGACCCAGATTACCGCGAAGTTCATGGTGTTGCTGCCGCTATGCGTAAACACGGACCCGCCTCCCCATGGCCGATCGGCCTGAACGAGTCCAAGGGCATAGTCGCCCTCGAATGGGGGGTGGTACAACATGGCGGCGGTGGACGGTTTGAGCAGGCGCCCACCGCCGCGCGCTGCTGCCAGATGAAACGCTGCGTAACGCGCGAGGTCGCCGATGGAGCAGTGAACGGTGCCGGCAGGGCCGAGAATCGGCGGGTTGTCCGCGGCCGGGCCCGGCGGTACCGCGACCACAGTCCCGGCCGCCGTGTAGTGGGGCCATGGCTGGTGCGGTCTGGCTGTGGTGGCAGCGGGCCCGAATCCCGCTGAGGCCAGGCCGAGCGGCTCAAAGAGGCGCTTCTGGATCAGCGTCTCCCAGGGGAGACCTGTAACCCGCTCGAGAATCGCGCCCACAATGATGTAGCCACGATTGGAGTAGACCATCTTCGTGCCTGGGGGCGCTTCGGGCGCATCCCGAAGTGCGAGTGCAGCGAACTCCGCGCGCTGGGCTCGAAGTGGATCCGTGCGGTTGCGCCAGTTCGGGCTGCCGGTCGGCCAGGTTGCATTCGGCATGCCACCGTGGTGTGAGAGGAGCATCAATAGAGTTACCGACCGGTACTCCGGTCGCATGGAGGCAGCCAGCTCGGGAAAGATCTCCGGGAGCGTGGTAGACCACCGGAGCTTGCCACTATCTACCAGCTGCGCCGCCAGGATCGCCGTCATCGACTTCGTGAGGGAGCCGAGGTGGAAGAGGTCATTGGCGGTGACCGGGTCGCTCGCGCCGACGCGGCGCACTCCTGCCGCACCGGTTCGAGTCACCACGCCCTGCTCCACCACCGCAGCCGCAATTGCAGGAAGGTGGAACTGCTCGCGCACGCGAGTGAGAACGGAGTCGAGATCGGATTGTGGGATCACGCTTGACTCTGCTAACTCCGGGGCCCCTGTCGAGAGCAAGCAGGCGATGATCAGGGCAAGGGCCACGCGAATGATCGACATAAGTGCCTCCTCGTTATGGATCCAATTGATAGCGCGGAGTATACCCATTTCTGCGGGCGCAGCATACTCGGAACCGACGGCCGCCCACAGCGCGTAGCATGAGACAGTCTTATCTCGTCCCAGGAGGCGCTAATGAATCGGTACATGATTGCCGCTCTGCTGTCCGTGTCCGCGCTCTTCACTGCGCCCGCCCGGGGAGCCGATGCGCCAGCGGCTCCCCGGGGCGCGGCCACCCGGACGAAGGAGACGGCGACTTTCGCCGCCGGCTGCTTCTGGTCGATGGAGGCCATCTTCAAGCAGCTCAAGGGAGTGGAAAAGGCTGCGCCGGGCTACTCCGGGGGACGCCTGGAGAATCCGAGCTACGAGCAGGTGGAGACTGGACAGACGGGCCATGCTGAGAGCCTTCAGATCACCTTCGATCCCAAAGTGATCTCCTATCGCACGCTCCTCAAGGTCCTCCTGACGGTGCGCGATCCAACGACCCGCAATCAGCAGGGGCCGGACGAGGGGCCGCAGTACCGGTCCATCATCTTCGTGCATAACGACGATCAGCGCGCGCAGGCAAGAGAGGCGATCAATCAGATCAACGCGTCCCATCGGTGGCGGAGCCCAATCGTCACCGAAGTGCTTCCGTTCGCGAAGTTCTACCCGGCAGAAGCTTACCATCTGGACTACTACAACCTCCACCCGCAGGAGCCCTACTGCCAATCGGTGATTCGCCCGGAGGTTGTGGCGTTTCGGCGCGAGTATCGCGCGCTGCTCAAGAATCCGTAACGGGACGCGGACCGACGGATGCGTGAAAGAGGGAGGGTTACGACGCTCCCCCGGTGAACTAATCCTCCGTAATCGGTCCCCGGAGCGGGGGCCATCCTGGGCGGCCGTTGCTGCCCGGCGGTTCTACCGCACATCCGGAGGTTCCCATGTCAACTCCTATCTCTCGGCGCGACCTGCTCGCGGGGGCCGTAGCTCTCGCGGCCGCACCAATGGTCGTTCCGGCGTCTGCCCTTGGCCGCGATGGCACGACTGCTCCCAGCAACCGGCTCACGGTCGGCGTGATCGGTACGGGATACCAGGCCCGCGGTCACGTTAACTACCTTATCCGCAACCCGGATCTGAAGGTCCTCGCCGTCTGCGATGTCGATAACACACGCGTCATGGACACGAAGCGAATCGTGGACGAGTGGTACACGTCGGACACGAGCTACAAGGGCTGCGACGCTTACAAGGATTATCGCAAGCTCGTTGCCCGCAAGGACATCGACGCCGTTCTGATCGCCACCCCA
>JBBRJW010000567.1:0-3188 GCA_038218705.1 Chthonomonadales bacterium
CGGATGCACTGTCGGGCCGACTTCAGGATCGGAAGGGCACGCTCCTCGCTCTCTTGAGGGACGTTCACGTTCAGGCGTTCCGCGACGGCGAGCATACCGCGGACATAACGGCGGCACGGATGACAGCCGACAGCGCGCACCGAACCCTGCTCGGAACCGGCGGAGTACGCATTGTCTCGCTCACGGACCCGCCCGATACGGTTATCACTGCGGACCGCGCCTTCTGGGACGCCCGCTCCTCGCTCGTCGTGGCCGTAGGAAATGCGCGAGCGGTGCAGCACCCGGCGGATGGCGGCCCTATCATCACCCAGACCGGTGGCCGGATCACTTACGACATGGCGACGCGACGCCTTGTAATCGCGGCAGAGTAATAGAAGGGTTCTGGCGCCATGTTCACTGTGAGTAAACCAGGGGTCTCGCTCGCGCTGCTGCTGGCAGCGGCGAGCTCCGGCGTGGGGGCTCAGCCCGCTGCAAAGTCTGGCCCTCCGGTGGCCCGACCGGCCGCGCCGTCTGGGCCGCTCCGCACAACCTATGGTGATATCTCCGTATCGGACTACACACGGACCACTTTTGACCCGGCATCGGGCGTTCACCTGACGGGCAGCCGTACGCGGATCGAGATTCCGGACAAGCGTAACAAGACGATACTGGTGCTGCACGCCGACGATATCACCCTGACGAAGTCGGCCAAAAGCCTCTTTGGCAACGTTGACGCCACGGGGAATGTTCACTATCGACTGGTTCAAACAGTCGAGAATGGCACGCGTGTGCTCGATGGAAGCGCGGGGCATGGCATGGTGCGCCGGGATGAGCATCGCCTGGAGCTTGCCGGCGGCGTAACCGCCTCTATCTCTGATCCGCGACTGGCCGGTCCCGGCCGCTTCCGGGCAGCCCGGGTTGCGGTCGACACCACCTCCCAGCCCTACCGGTACGAGCTGACGGGCGACCCGGAAACGAACTTGCTGGAGTTCACACCAAGGGGCCAGAGCGCTGGCAAGACCAGCAAGTCACCGGGAACCGTGCGCGTACATGGCTACCGGAGCGGGCTCTTCCAGCCGGGCAAGGAGGCCCGCTTCAGCGGCGCGCTCCCGGCGATCGACCTCGATAATCCGCAGGACCGGGTGAAGGTCCGGATGACCGCCGAGCTGCTCGAAGGAGCTTTCAACGCGGCCGGGGACAAGCTGGCTCGCGCCACCGCCTCCACCAATGTTAAGTATCTGGTCGAACAGCCCAGCCGCGACAACAAGACGCTCCAGACGGTAAAGGGGACGGCATCCTCGGTCTCGTTTCTCACAGAGGAGAATACCGTCGTCGTCCACGGGCCCTTCCGGGCCGATGTGAGCGATCCCGTGAACCTGAAGGACCCCTTCCACATTGCCGCCGAGAAGGGCGACACTCTGAGGGTATCGCCCAGTGGGAACGGCTACAAGTACGATGTGGATAGCCCCGGACGCACGGCAGTCTTTTCGGTGCCGCAGACGCCCGAGCCCGACGCGCCAGCCCCCGCCCCTTCCCCGGCGCCCGCCGCCGGCAAATAGCACCGTTACCGGTCTGGAACGCGCTGTGCAGCCAGACCGATTGAGAGAGAGTCGCATTGGAAATCAGCACGGTTGACCTGGTAAAAACCTATCGCGGAAGACGCGTCGTGAATGGCATCAGCATTACGGTGCGTCAGGGAGAAGTCGTCGGGCTGCTGGGGCCAAATGGCGCGGGCAAGACCACGACCTTCTACATGATCGTGGGCCTCGTCCGCCCGAACGAGGGCGCAGTCCTGCTCGATGGCGACGACATCACCCGCAAACCCATGTATCAGCGCGCACGCGCCGGCATCAGCTACCTTCCCCAGGAGGCGTCGGTCTTCCGTAACCTCACCGTTGAAGAGAACCTCGAGCTAGTGCTGCAGATGCAGGACATGACGGCGAGTCAGCGGCGCGAGCGGACCGAGCAGCTCCTCGAAGAGCTCCATATCACCCGTATACGGGACAACCAGGGGAAGACTCTCTCCGGTGGTGAGAGGCGGCGAGTGGAGATCGCTCGCGCCCTGGCGGCCCGGCCCAAGTTCATCCTGCTGGACGAGCCTTTCACGGGCGTTGACCCCAGAGCAATCGAGGATATCGAGACAATCATCTACCGGCTGTCCCGCTCCGAAGCCCAGATCGGCATCCTGATCACAGACCACAACGTGGAGGCCATGCTCCGTATCACGGAGAGGGCCTATATCATCGCAGACGGGCGCAAGCGCTTCGAGGGGCCATCCGATACGCTTCTCGACGACCCGGAGGCGCGCGCCACCTACTTTGGCGAGCACTATGGGCAGACGCGCGACTTGGCGACCGAGCTGGCCGCGAGCGCGGACGATAAGACCGGTCAGGAAGAGAGCGGTCATGCGGCTGATTGATCGCCTCGTTCTGAAGGATCTTGTTGGTCCCTTCTTCAACGGCCTCTTCATGTTCGTAATGCTCGTTTTTGCGGCCGGAACCCTCTTCCAGGCCACCGAATGGATCGTTCAGGGCGTTCCCGCCCTGATCGTCGGTCGCCTGGTGATCTACAGCCTGCCGTCGATTATCACGCAGGTCTTCCCGATGGCGATGCTGCTCGCCGGGCTGCTCGGCTTTGGCAGGCTCTCATCGGACAGGGAGACGGTCGCGGTCTTTGCTGCCGGCATTACGTTCATGCGAGCGGCGCGCGCAGTCATACTCATGGGTTTGCTGGTAAGCGTTGTCGCCTTCTTCTGGAATGACCTGGTAGTGCCCGCCGCTTCCACGGCTTTCTGGGACCTTCGACTGGAAGCGTTCAAGGGGTTAGAGAAGTCGGACCGGCCACTGGCGTGGGCGGTCGATGCCTCGGATAATAAGGGCGTTGAAGAATACGTAACGGTAAATGGAGGGTTCGATTCCCACACGCGTACGCTTCGCCGCGTCCATATACTTCGCTTCAGCAGCGATCCAGCCCGGCGAGGTCAACCGGATCTGAGCCTCTACTGCGATCATGCAAGGTTTGATGATGCCAAGGGGCTCAAAGCCACCTATTTTGATGGGTACGTAACGCCCTTTACACCCGATAAGAAGAGTGGGCGGCGCGAAGCATTTGTAACCGCCTATTTTCAGGAGATAAGCCTGCTGCCGGAGGGCGTCACTCTCGGGAAGTCGCTCGAAGAGGTCATGCAGGCTGACGTTAACGACTCAAAC
>JBBRJW010000568.1:0-3183 GCA_038218705.1 Chthonomonadales bacterium
GATCCTGGATGGCGAGCGCCGGGGCGCCCTCCGCCCCGGCAAGGTTCTGCTCGATGCGACCTCCGGCAACACCGGCATCGCCTACGCTATGATCGGCGCGGCACGAGGCTGGCCGGTGACCCTCTGCCTTCCCCTGAACGCGAACGAGGAGCGCAAGCAGCTGCTTCGGGCCTACGGCGCAGAGCTGATCTTCACCGATCCGCGGCTCTCCTCGGATGGGGCGATCCTGAAAGCGCGGGAGCTCAACGCTGCCGATCCAGATCGATACTTCTACCCGGATCAGTACAACAACGAGGCAAACTGGCGCGCTCACTACGAGACCACCGGGCCGGAGATCTGGCGCCAGACCGATGGGGCAGTCACTCACTTCGTAGCCGGACTGGGAACCAGCGGGACTTTTGTGGGAGTAGGCCGGTACCTCCGGGAGATGAATGCACAGGTTAAGCTGATCTCATTTCAGCCGGATTCGCCCTTCCACGGCCTGGAGGGCATGAAGTACATGCCCACCTCGATTGTGCCGGGCATCTACGATGCGACTCTGGCGGACGAGAATCGCGAGGTGGGGACCGAGGAGGCGCATGCGATGGTGCGCCGGCTGGCGAGGGACGAGGGAATCCTCGTAGGCATCTCAGCGGGCGCTGCGATGGTCTGTGCCCTGAAGCTCGCCGACGAACTGGATGAGGGCGTTGTTGTCACCATCTTCTGTGATACCGGCTCACGCTACCTCTCCGAGCGCTTCTGGAACAGCGAGGGGCAGCAGTGACAGTTCGCAGCGGGCGCACGCTTGGCGCGATCGGCTCTTGCGTCACCCGTAGGAGCGGTCACGTTACTGCCCGGATGCAGCGACTCAGTCCGGTGCCCAGCACTTCGGGCCCGCTGGACCCCGGGGGCGCCCAATGATAGTACTTGCGCCGCAGATTGCTGCCGCGATCGAGGAGCACGGGGCTTCCGCCTTCCCGAGGGAGTGTTGTGGAGTCCTGCTTGGCGACCTAGACGGTGACTCCCGGGTCGTTCGCGAAGCGCGCCCTCTGGACAACGCCTTTGCGCCTAGCCTGGAGTTCGAGCAGACCGTAGAGCGGGATGCTGATGAGGCTGTGGGGCAGGAGCGACGCTACCTGATTTCGCCGGACGCCATGTTCGCGCTGATGCGCGAGGAGCGTCGGACCAAGCGCAAGGTCCTCGGCTTCTATCACTCGCATCCCAACCACCCGGCCAGACCCAGCGAGACCGATCGGGTGTGGGCGATGAACTGGTATAGTTATCTCATTCTCTCTGTTCAAAATGGCCGCCCGGCCGAGCTTACCTGTTGGCGACTTGCCGTTGACGGAGCGGCCTTCGAGGCGGAAGAGGTCCACCGTTAGCCTGCCCACCGGCGACGCAGCCGCTGTAGCCCGCCGTGAGCCAGCGGGCACTCTATCCTTTCCGAGGTGATCGATACCATGCCGATAGTACTGCTTCCGACCGCACTCGAGGCTTTCGTAGGCGGAGTTGATGAGGTCGAGATCGCGGGTGGCGACGTTCAGTCCGTCATCAACAATCTAACCGCGCAATTCCCGGAGATCGCGCGCCACCTGCTTGCCGACGATGGAACGCTGCGCCACTACGTTAACATCTATAAGGGCGCTGAGGACACACGCTCCCTACAGGGCATGCAGACGGTGCTGGAGGAGGACGACGAGATCTCCATCGTTCCCTCGATCGCCGGAGGGGCAGGGCCCGCTCCCCGGCCCCTGCACCCACCGATTGGCGTCGTTTCCGACGATCGCATGGGGGCCTCGACTCTCGATAACGACGAGATTCTCCGCTACAGCCGCCATCTTATCCTGCCGGAAGTAAACCTTGAAGGCCAACAGCGGCTGAAGGCCGCGAAGGTGCTCTGCATTGGAGCGGGAGGCCTCGGCTCGCCGCTGACCATGTACCTCGCCGCGGCGGGCGTCGGCACCATCGGGATCGTGGACTTCGATACGGTCGACCTGACGAACCTCCAGCGACAGATCATTCACGGCACGGATGACGTTGGCCGCCTCAAGATGGAGTCGGCGCGCGATACCATCGGGGACATCAACCCGCATGTCCAGGTGATCGGCTTTGAGGAGCGGTTCACCTCCGACAATGCGATGCGCATCGTGAAAGACTTCGACGTGGTGATCGATGGAACGGATAACTTCCCAACGCGCTATCTCACCAACGACGTATGCGTTCTCTTGAACAAACCCAATGTGTACGGCTCCATCTTTCGATTTGAAGGGCAGGCTTCGGTCTTCTGGGCCGAGCAGGGGCCGTGCTACCGATGCCTCTACCCGGAGCCACCCCCTCCTGGAATGGTCCCCTCATGCGCCGAGGGGGGCGTGCTGGGGGTGCTACCGGGCATCGTCGGCTGCCTTCAGGCAAACGAGGCCATCAAGCTGATCCTCGGTATCGGCAACCCGCTGATCGGCCGCCTGCTGCTGTTCAACGCGCTGAAGATGCAGTTTCGCGAGCTGAAGCTGCAGAAGGATCCCAACTGCCCCATCTGCGGTACACACCGCACCGTGACGAGCCTGATCGACTACGAGCAGTTCTGCGGCATACGTGGGGAAGAGGCTCCCCCGGAGGAGGTCCGAGTGGATGAAGAGATAACCGTGACGGAGCTGAAGGCGCGGATGGATCGGGGGGAGACGCTGACGCTGATCGATGTGCGGGAGCCGTACGAATATGCGATCGCGCGGATCCCCGGCGCAAAGCTCATTCCACTCGGGCAGATCATGGAGCGCGCGGGTGAGCTCGATCCTGAGAGTGAGGTCATTCTCCACTGCCGGTCTGGCAAGCGGTCGGCTGATGCGCTCAACCGGCTCAAGGCAAAGGGTTTCCACCACCTCAAGAACGTAATCGGCGGCATCCAGGCGTGGAGCGACGAAGTGGATCCCTCCGTACCGAAGTACTGACCGGCGTTCGGCTCGCGGGCCCTTTCAGGGCCCGACGAGCATCGTAACCGCTTCGCGGGCAGCCTCTCGCACGGTATCGTTCGTGGCGTGAGCCACCAGCTCCCGCAGCGGGGGGAGTGCCCCGATCTCCTTGCGGTCCCGCAGACTGTGGATCGCCGCGACCTGCAGGTCGGGCAGATCGCTCTCGGCCAGCGCCGCCACCAGGCCTGCCCGGATCTCGCCACCGCCTGCCGCTCTCGGTGTCAGCGCGCTGGCTGCT
>JBBRJW010000569.1:0-3182 GCA_038218705.1 Chthonomonadales bacterium
CGAGACGCTCTGGAACCTGAAGAACGACATCGCGATTCGCGATGGGCTCTGCGCCCCACTGACCGACCGCTCCGCAGCCGACGTTCTGCGGCGTCTCTAACCAGCACTCGAACTGAGGTCCTATGTCTGCCCTCTATCCGATCGCTTTCCGCGTCTGCAGCGCGGCCGCAGCGGTCCTCTACCTGCTGATGATTTTAGCGCCGCGATGGGCGACCACTCGCCGGATTATGCGATCCGGGTGGGTGCTGGTTCCCTTCTGCCTCGCCTATGCCATTCTGGAGATCCCGAACTACCTGCGCGACCTGCCTCACTTCCTTCAGCCGGATCGACCCTGGCTGACTGGAATGCTCGGCTCGCCCCAGGGCACCATAATCGCATGGACCCACTTCATCGCACTCGATCTCTTTGCAGCGAGATGGGCCTATCTGGACTCCCGCGAGCGCAACCTGCCGCCGCTGCTGATGGCGCCCGTCATCGCTCTCACGCTGCTGTTCGGGCCGACAGGAGTACTGAGCTACGCTCTCGTCTGCAAGGTGGTCCCACCCGCCCCGGCGGCAGAACCGCCGACCGCGCACCAGGAGGCTTAGCATGCTCGATCAGGCCGACATACAGGGCCTTCTCTTCTTCGGCTATGGGCACATGCCGCATTCACGCTTCGTGCTGCTGACCGTCGAGAATGCCGCAGTGGCGCGCCAGTGGATCGCAGACCGTATCCCCGCGGTGACCACCGGGGGCCGCATGCCAGCCGGCGCGCCGAAGCCGCCAGGCGCGCTCAACATTGCAATTACCCACGCCGGGCTTGCCGCCCTTGGTCTCCCGGCCGAGACGCTCGGGCTGTTTCCGCGCGAGTTTCGCCAGGGAGCCGGTTCGGCGGAGCGTGCGCGAGTGCTGGGAGATCTCGGGTCAAGCGCGCCCGAGAGCTGGGAGTTTGGCGGGCCCGCCAACAGGCCCGCTCACATCCTCCTGCTGCTCTACGCGTCAAGCCAGGCTCATCTTGAGGAGCTCTCCGCAAAACATCTCCCGGCCGATGCAGCAATTGGTCTGACCGAGGTTTTCCGACAGGATTCGTTCAAGCATGGCGCAGCCGAGCCATTTGGATTCAGTGATGGCATTTCGCAGCCCGCGATAGAGGGCGATCCGTCGCGCGTCGATCCAGGGCAGGACGTGCTCAAGCCCGGGGAGTTCCTCCTCGGACACACGAACGAGTACGAGAATATCACCCCCGCGCCCTGTGTACCGCTGGCCTCCGACCCTCAGAGCCATCTTCCCGCGGATCCGGGTGGCGGAGTGCTCCGCTCCTTCGGATTCAACGGCGCTTACCTCATCTTCCGCAAGCTCCAACAGGACGTGACCGGTTTCTGGAGCTTTATGGAGGCGAAGACCAGGAATGCGGACGGAAGCGTAAATGAGGCAGAAAAGGTCCGGCTCGCGGCGAAGATGATTGGGCGGTGGCCCAGCGGCGCGCCCCTGACGCTCTGCCCGACCGCCGACGATCCGGCGCTTGGCGCGGATCGTAACCGCAACAACGTCTTCGGTTTCAGCAGCACGGACGCCAACGGATACGGCTGCCCTATTGGCTCGCACGTGCGGCGCACCAACCCGCGGGACGCCCTCCAGCCCAACTCCCCGGCACACTCCCGGACGATCTCAAATCGGCACCGCATACTGCGGCGCGGACGCCCTTACAGCTCGCCCGCGGGGGATCCCGCGGCTGAGCAGGGCCTCTTCTTCATGGCCCTCAATGGCGATATCCAGCGCCAATTCGAGTTTATTCAGCAGACCTGGCTGAATAACGGCAAGTTCCAGGGCCTCTACGACAACAACGATCCCATCGTATCGACCTACGACGGTGAGGGAGTGATGGTTATTCAGCGTGACCCCGTGCGAAGCCGAATTACCGACATTCCGCGATTCGTTCAGACTCGCGGCACCGCCTACCTGCTCCTGCCCTCCATTCGCGCCCTGCGCTATCTGGCGAGCCTGCCAAACTCTTGAGAGGAAGAATGATGTCCCTGAAGACTCTATGGGCTGACGCTCTCGAAGCAGAACATGACCTCCACGAAGAGCTGATCAATCTCCGGGAAATCGTCGATAAGAAGCTCGAGACGCTTCTCGCGAACCCGAAGCGGGTCCGCTCGCTCTTCGCCCTGCTCAGAAGCGTATCCCCCATCTTTCGCGCGCCCGGTATCGCCGCAGTGTCGCTCTATCCCGACGTCGTGGAGGTGCTGGACCACGACGAAGTCTTTAGCGTCACGGAGATCTATGGCGCAAAGATGGAGGCGACGACCGGCGACTTTGTTCTCGGCATGGCGAACACACCGCAGTATCAACTCGAGCGCGGACTCATGCGCCAGGCCGTGAGCGCTGGCGACGCCGCCGCGATACAGAGCCTCGTCGAAGCCGAATGCGCTGCTTTTCACCGAAGAGTGGGGACGACGGGCCGAGCGGATCTCGTGCCGGAGCTGACCCGGCTCGTTCCGACGCGCCTGGTGGAAGGTTACTTCGGGGCGTCCGGGGCGGATGACCTCACCACGATGCGATGGATGCGGGCGATCTTCCGCGAGATATTCCTTAACCTCGGAAACGATCCCGGCATGGCCCGCGAGGCCAATGAAGCCGCAAAGGGACTGAACGCCTCACTCGACGCGACCATCGCGTTGCGAAAGGCGCAGGTCGCCCGGGACGAGACGGCCCCCGACGATTTCCTGACCCGCCTTGTAGGCCTGCAGGCTGCCGCGAGCGAGCCCTTTGCGGACGAAGTGATCCGGCGAATCGTCGGAGGCACAATTGTTGGCACGGTGGATACGAACTCGAAGGCCATCTGCCAGGCGATCGATCAGCTTCTCGATCGTCCCGCGGAGCTCGATGCGGCTCGCGCCGCGAGCGAGGCGGGCGACCAGAAGGCGCTTGCAGCCATCGTATTCGAAGCGCTGCGGTTCAACCCGCAGAATCCATTCCTGATCCGCCATTGTGAAGCCGATTACACGGTCGCTGCCGGAACGGAGCGCGCCCACCTGATTCACAGGGGCGACCTTGTGCTCGTTGGCACGCAGTCGGCGATGTTCGATCCCGCGGTCTTCCCGGATCCTGATCGGTTCGACGCTGGCCGGCCGCGCGAGCCCTACCTCCACTTTGGACACGGCATTCACTCCTGCTTCGGCGCTCAGATCGGCGGATCGTTG
>JBBRJW010000570.1:0-3179 GCA_038218705.1 Chthonomonadales bacterium
GCGGGCGCAACGGGTGAGGCGAGACCCCCTGTATTGGGCATGACCACGATCATCGGTTTGGCCTTGCCCGCCGCAAACAGGTTGTCCATGATGTACTGCGCACTGCCTCCGCTGCCCGGACCGGTGGCGGTCCATTTGGCATCATCATCGCCGCCGCCGTGGTTGAGGTAGAGGGTGGGGTACCTGGCCGTCGGACTTTGTGCATAGCCCGGTGGTAAGTAAACGTGCATCCGCTTCTCGCGGCCCTCCTCGTTGCGATACGTCACCTGCTCGACGGTGCCATGCGGCACATCGGCCCGGGCATAAAATGCGGTGTCGTTCTCAAGTGGAAGTGCAGGGAGAATGGGCAGCGGAAGCCGTCCTGGCTTCGCCACGCGCGGATTACCGCCCGGTACCGAGGGGCCCGGGCCGGGTGCTGGGGGCTGAGCGCGAACGCAAGTGACGATGCAGGTCGTTAAGGCCATTGCAAGCAGACTGGCCCAGAATGCCGATTGTTTGCGCAGCGGCTGTGAGTTCATGTGTCTCCTCGATGACTGGTATCTTCCAGAGATGCGCGGATCGGTACAAGCGAATAGGGGAAGGTATGGGCAAGAGCGAGGTGCGCAAGCCCGTACCAGGGCCGTCGGCCGCCGAAACGAAACTCAGCCACCTACTATACGGGCGCGATCCCCACCCACATCGCATCAACCAGCTCCTCCGTGAACGTCTCGACTTCTTCAAGCGGGAGCGACTGGCGCAGCGTGATTCGATCCATGACAAGGTTCAGGCAGGCCCCGAAGAACATTCGCGCGATCGCTTCGGCATTGCAAGTCCGCAAACGGCCCTGCTCCATCTCCTGCTGAAGAAAGCGGGTGAGATGGCGGCGATCGCGCACGCCGGGCGCTTCCAGCGACTCCGCGGAGGCAGAGCGGTTTTCTGCCTTCCCGGCCCAGGTCACCATTACCAGGGGAAGCATCTCGATGGCGAAATGAATCATTCCTCTGGCGACAGAGACGAGGTTGGCCCGCAGATCACCCTGTCCCACGAGCGCCTCCAATTCGCGCACCCACGCAGGCACCGATGGGTTCACCACGGCAGCGGAGAAGAGGGCCTCCTTGGTAGGAAAGCGCCGGAAGAGCGAGCCTTCTCCCACGCCTGCCTGCTGAGCAATGTCCTTCGTCGTTGCGTTGCTCCCATCGCGGACAAAGACAATCCGGGCCGCTTCGAGGATCTGTTCATTGGAGATGGTGACAGGGCGTGCCATGATTATGGAGTATACACTCCATAATAAGGACTGTCAAGCAGGACAGGAGGGATCTTCGTCGCTCTGATATATCGATCCGCGTTTCCCCGGAGCGGCGCCCGGGAGGGGACTATAGCGTCGACGCCCCTGAGGAGAAGTCTTACGGGGTGTCGGCCGATGTGGACGCAAACCTAACCGGGGACTGGCAGCGGTTCAGGTGATAACCAACCCCGGATCCAATGAACGTTATCGGGCGTTAATCTAGTCACGATACGACCGATCGTCGTTTTGATATGCTAGTCGGCGGGGCGGCGGCATAAGCCCGCCTGGTAATGAGGATATTGACGCGCACCGACCGGGCGGGCACAACCATTCGGAGCCTGACGAAGGCCAACCGTGGATAGCCCGGGCATCCGATGCTGCGGCGTAAGTACCGCAACGGTCGAGCGCGCTACCTCAGCCGCATAAACGGCGCGAGCGACTTGTTCCTGGGGGCGCTGCCTCCAACTAGCGAAAGAGGCGACTTGCACCGGCGGCCGCAGCATATGCACAGATCGAATTGGGATGGCGGCGGCGCTGGACCCCAGAGATGGCATGAGGATGGCGCAGTTTCGACTCCATATAAACGTCCGATAATACAAGGTATGGGAAACTATTCAACGGGGGGGGGTTAAGAGCAGGACAGAGCGGCCTGAAGCTGAACCCGGGTTCAGCCGGATAGACTGCCGGGGCCAGTGCCTTGCGTCGTCCGGCTGCAGGTATCTGCTATTCGTCCATCTGAGCGGCATCCAGGACGGACTCCGCGGCATAGATCGGGGCGTGGAAGCGCAGCCCAATGGCCAGTGCATCACTGGGACGGGAATCCATCTCGATATGCTCTGCGCCACGGGCCAGGGTAATCTTTGCGTAGAAAGTATCTTGCCAGAGGTCGTCGATCGTAACTCGCTCAACGGTCGCTCCGAGCCGATCAAGCATATTCTTGACCAGGTCGTGCGTAAACGGCCGATCCGGAACGTCATTGTCCAGCGCCATCGATATGGCATACGCCACGTCGCGGCCAACGAATATGCGGAACTCTCTGCCCGCATTATCCCGCAGCAATACGAAAGTGGTCTTCTGCGGCCCGGAGCCAAGCGCCGGATCCTCGACAATTCCCTCGTACACGTTTACAACGCGCACTTCCTTTTCGTTAAGGGCGCGTGGGGCAAGGTTCTCTAGCTCCGCGCGCTCATCCGGAAGCCGCGCGCGATCCTCGTCGTCCGAGCGCCAGTCGGGAAACAGGTCGCTAAAGTCGTTGCTCATCGTCAGCCTCCGGAACTACTCGGGACTAATCGGCATCACCCTTGATGGTTTTGTCCACCATAACGAGGAACTCCTTGTTCGACTTCGTATGCACGAGCCGCTCCTTGAGCAGTTCCGTTGCCTCCATCGGGTCGAGGCCGTGAAGCAGCCGGCGAAGCTTCCCGATCTGTTTGTAGGTCTCCTCGTCATAGAGCAGCTCATCGTGTCGGGTGCTCGATTTCAACGAGATCGCTGGGAAGATCCGCTTGTCCGCAAGACTGCGGTCGAGCTCCACTTCCATGTTGCCGGTGCCCTTGTACTCCTCGAAAATCAGATCGTCCATGCGGCTGCCGGTCTCAACCAGGGCTGTGGCCAGAATAGTGAGACTTCCGCCTTCTTCAATGTTACGGGCCGCTCCAAAAAATCGTTTCGGACGGTAGAGCGCTGCCGGATCCAGGCCGCCAGCAAGCGTTCGGCCGCTTGGTGTCACCGTGAGGTTGGACGCGCGAGTGTACCGTGTGAGGCTATCCATGAGCACCACGACGTCGCGTTTGGACTCCGCCAGTCGCTTGGCCTGCTCCAGAACCATCTCCGCCACGCGCATATGGTTCTCGGGCGTTTCGTCGAAGGTCGAGCTGATGACCTCGCCCTTCACAGAGCGCCGAATATCGGTCAC
>JBBRJW010000571.1:0-3168 GCA_038218705.1 Chthonomonadales bacterium
CGACATGGCGGGCCGGTAGCGACAGGCCCCGTGCCCATTGACGCAAGGTTAGCTCCTTCTCTTCGGTTAGGGCTACCTTAAGTGCGACACTCATGAAATCGTCTCCTGATTATAGAGACTTTGCCCGTGTTTATCAGATACCATTTATGCCGCAGTGCACTAGTTTCCGTTGAGTGCCTGTCAATATTGTTAAGCAGTGTAGACTTGCCGCTCCCGTTCTCTCCGACCAACAGGACAAGCCGTGCGGTTTCCGGAATGCCGTCAATGTCAAGGGGCCTGACGGGGGCGCAGATGTCTTTGGCTGATCTCACCTTCATTCACGGGAATATACCACGCCTACTTGTTCTGGGGGGATAATTACCAGGTGAAAAGCCTGTTTGAAGAGCCTGGAGCAGCCCATGCGGAACCTCGTTTGATACACGCCTCGCCGGCCGGCGAAGACCGCGGTCCACCGCCCTGTTTCCGCGCTGCTGATGAGCGCCGGTAATATCTCAGGGGGATCCTGCAAATCGCCGTCCATCAGTACGATGGTCGCGCCGCTTGCAACCGCCATTCCATTCAGAAGCGACCGATGTTGCCCCTGATTTCGCTCGTGAGTCAGCAGGGTCATGCGGTAGTCGGCCTCGTTGAGAGCGGCGAGAATCTCGCCCGAGCCGGATGGGCATGCGTCGTCGACAAACACAATCTGCCAGGGGGTAAAGCTCTCCAATGCGCGCTCGATCCGCCTGTACAACTCGTACAGCGACTCCGGGCAACGGTAAACAGGAACCACGACGCTCACACGGCACATGCCTGGAATTTCCTTGGAGCCAGGTACCATTCGTTTGTGATTCGCAAACCCTCTTCGAGCCCCACGGCCGGACGCCAGCGGAGCCAGCGCTCGGTTTCATCGAGATTGGCCTGCCAGTGCTCCGGCTCCCAGGACCGGTGGCGGAAGCCTCCGACCGCGACGCGGACCTTGTGCCCGGTCACCCGTTCAGCGAGCGCCACCACTTCTTCCGTGGTCCACTCGAGTCCGTAGCCGATGTTTAAGGCAAGTCCCGGCGGCAAGTCCTCGAAACAGACTCTCCTGCACGCTTCGAAAACATCTCCGGCGTACACGTAATCGCGGCGCTCACCGGGCGCAATTGGGAGTCGATCTCCGGAATGGGCGCAGTTCAGAAGTCGAACAATAAAGCCGTTCGAACGGTCACCCGGGCCGTAGACGCGAAACAGTCGTAGATCAAAAGCGGGGTATCCCTCCATTCCGGCTTGTTGGATGAGGAGCGAGACGCCGGACTTCGCCGCTCCGCGTGCGGAGACCGGCCGAAGGGATTGTGACTCCCGCATGTTGTCGCCGCCACCGTAGATCGTGGAACTGCCAAAGTGAATCAAGCGCGGAACTCCGGTTGCTCGCGCGGCCTCCAGGAGCACTGCGGCACCCAAAATCCCGTCCCGAGCCAATTCCAAGCGTTCATCAGCGGTGGAGCCATATACTC
The DNA here is from genome assembly GCA_038218705.1 of Chthonomonadales bacterium. Lineage (GTDB taxonomy): Bacteria > Armatimonadota > Chthonomonadetes > Chthonomonadales > Chthonomonadaceae > JBBRJW01. The sequence continues at coordinate 1,479 of JBBRJW010000571.1, forward strand.
GCGGGAAGGACCCATGAATCACCACGTCCGGCGCTGCTTCCCGCAGAATGCCGGAAAGCTCGCGGAAGTCCAGCAGGTTCCCCGAAAAAGCGCGGTCGAGCGTGTCGCAAACCGTAGATCCGGGTCGCACCAAACCCAGCACATGCGCGCCCTCATCCCGGAAAGCCCGAGCCACGAACCCACCTACAAATCCTGTCGCGCCAGTCAGGAAAACTCGGAACGCCCGAAGAGTCACCGCTGCATTATATCGCTGCGAGTCACTGCGTTCTCCAGTCTGCAAACTCGGCCGGGGCTGAATCCGCGCACTCGGCAAGGCGGTAAGGTCACAACGACGACTTCACGATCATCAGCGCCAGTACGAGCCGATTCTGTACGGCTGGCCGGAGGCCAGCGATCACTACTGGTGTGGGCGCGCGACCAAGGCGATGTGTGGTTCATTCAAAAGCCCACCCGAAACGATCTGCACCCCACTATGAAACCGGTAGAGCTGGTGGAGCGTGCCCTTCGCAAGAGCAGCAAAAGCCGCGACACGGTTCTGGATGCATTTGGCGGTTCCGGTTCCACCTTGATCGCCTGCGAAAAGACGGGGCGGCACGCCCGGTTGATCGAACTGGAACCCCGGTACGTGGACGCAACGATTACTCGATGGGAGCAGTATGTGAACCGGAAGGCGACGCTCGACGGAAGCGGCCAGGCTACGAACAGGTCCGGCGGGAGCGGCTAGCCCACAATACTGTTCACTTAACAACTCTTATACACTTTGCGAAAAGGCTAGGTGGCACGGATCTTGCCGCAATCCGCCGTGCTCGACCTGATCTTTGCGGGGGATAGATGGCCCTGAGTTGGACGATGGCTTCAGCCATCTGCTCGCTCCAGCGCATGCCGGAACGCTCCATGCGGTCTTTGATCAGGTTTTTGCACGCGCCTTCGACCGGACCACTGGCGATCTAGCGGAGCGGACTCTAGCCTCGCCCGCTCTGGTTGACCGGCGAATCGCGGACACCGCCAGCTGTCCCGCCGATGATATTGTCCATCTGACTACGGTTTCCGAACGGGAACCCGCACTCCGCCGATCACCACGAAATCTCCGCTCCTGCGAATGATGCCAGGCGGCGTCGGGACCGGGGGCGGCGGAGCCGGAACCGGCAATGGCACGAAATTCTGGATCGCAGCGCGCACGGCGGGCTCCCCGAAATAGTTCAAATGCGAGCAGTTCAGCAGCGGCTGCGCGTTTCCAAACAGCAGCGCCGAAGCGGCCGGGACCACCAGATCGTGGCTCATGCCATGCATCGCGCCCAGCAGCGCCCCTTCCACCTCGACGCCGAATCCAGAAGGACCGCCATTGATATCGAAGCGGCTGCCCCAGCAGGAGACGCGCGTCGGGTCCCCCATGTGGTTCATCATTGAAAGCGCGCCCGAGTCTTCGCGCATCACGTCGATGCCGGGCGGCAGCGCCGGAGCGTCTGCCAGATACGAGTAAGCCTTGACCAGGGGCGTCATGATCGGGATCGATCCCACAATGTCCTCGCCCAGCTTCCACATCAGATTGAGCGCTTTGCCGCCCATCGCCGCCAGCGGAGTGCCCCCGTGCGGCGAACCGAACGTGAACAGGCTCGTGTCCGCCGCGAACCCCGCCGCACGGATCAGCTTCTCCATGGCGAAGCGCGCTACCAGCCCGCCCCGCGAGTGC
>JBBRJW010000572.1:0-3162 GCA_038218705.1 Chthonomonadales bacterium
CGAGCGGATGTTCCGGAGGACAGACAAACGCCATTTCCTCGCTTCCGAAGGGTATAATCTCAATACCAGCTCGCGGCGTGGGACATGCGACGATGCCCACGTCGATCGCGCCTGAGAGTATGTCGCGGAAGACCTTGTCGGTCTGGCTGTACTCCAGGTGTATGTTAACTTTGTGGTGCGACGTAAGGAAGGGTTTTAGCCGGCCCGGGAGTGCGTGGAGTCCTACCGAGTAGACGGTGGCTACGCGCACCATTCCAGCGACCTCTTCGGAGAGGCCTCGCAGCCGGGCCTCCAGCTCCGCCGCCTCGTGGAGGACCACTTTTGCGCCCTCATAGAGGATGCGACCGGCCTCCGTCGTGCTGAGCGTGCCTTTGCCCTGCCCCCGCTCGATCAGGGCCTGGCCATATTCGATCTCAAGTGCTCGTACTCTCTGGCTCACAGCGGATTGAGAAATATTGTGCTTTTCCGCCGCCCGCGAGAAGGAACGATGCTCTACAAGGTCGCAATAGAGCCTGAGTGTCTTCGTGTCCATGTGTGTCTCCTCTCCATGTATTACTATCCCTAATAAGTACTATGATGGCATCTCATTTTACTTTTGTCTAGTGCCTGTGCTATGATTCTTTTTGAGCCGGGGCCACAAGACGGTATTCCGGCGCTTACGCCGCGTTTGCGGCACTCAAAATGGAGAGAACCATGGCCATTAAGACCGCGCCCGCGCCCCAACCGGCAGCGGACGTACTGTCCGAATTGAAGCGTAAAGACGGCTGGTGGGTCCGCCCGCTCGTTGTCGCGCTTACACTGATTATCTTCTCGATCTATGCCGGCTTCCGCGGCTTCGAGAATGCCAACTTTAGCCCGTTGTGGGAACATGGCGACGACCCGTTATGGGCCGGAAAGATACTACCACACTACCTATCACCGTTCTATTCACCGCCAATCTTTGAATGGATCGGCGGCCACCACTGGGCGCTCTCTCCGGCGCTCTTCGTGTTGATCTTCCCACTCAGCTTTCGCGCCACCTGCTATTTCTGCCGCCGCACCTACTACCGCGCCTTCTTCGGCGACCCGTATGGCTGCGCGGTGCCTGAAGTGCTGAAGCGCGCCAACTACACCGGCGAGCGGAATTTCCCCTGGAACGTGCAGAACCTGCACCGCTACTCACTCTACTTCATCCTGATCGTCACCATCTTCCACTGGATGCACCTTGCACAATCGTTCTTCTACTCCGTTGGCGGTCAGCCGGAGGTAAGTCACTTCGGACCTGGCCTCGGAACCCTTATCCTCGCTATCGACGCTACCACGCTGACGCTCTATGTGATCTCCTGCCACTCCTTCCGACACCTGATAGGCGGCATCCTCAATCGCTTCTCGGTGAACCCGGGCCGCTACAAGCTCTGGAAGACTATCAGCGGGCTTAACGAGAACCATGGTCTCTTCTTCTGGATCAGCCTGGTTTCCGTCGGCGTCGCCGATGTCTACATCCGGCTCGTGACCAGCGGAGCGATCACGGATATCGGCCTGCGAGCGATCAAGTAGCGAGACGAAGGATAAACCGAGATGGAAGCGTACGAGACGTTTGAATACGATGTGCTGGTCGTGGGCGCGGGCGGCGCAGGACTTCGCGCCGTGATCGCGGCCCGCGAAGCCGGCTGCAAGGTGGGAGTGGTCTGCAAGTCGCTCCTGGGCAAGGCGCACACCGTCATGGCCGAGGGCGGCGTGGCCGCTGCGCTCGCGAACATGACGTCGCCGGACGGCATGAAAGAGCCGGACAGCTGGAAGGTACATTTCACCGACACGCTCAAGGGTGGCGGGTTCCTCAATAACTGGCGGACCGCCGAGATCTTCGCGAAAGAGGCCCCGGAGCGGGTGCTTGAGCTCGAGCAGTATGGCGCGGTTTTCGATCGCACACCGGAGGGTCTCATTGCGCAGCGCCCCTTCGGTGGCCACAAACACCGCCGCCTCAACCATGTGGGCGACCGCACCGGCCTCGAGCTGATCCGCACCCTGCAGGATAAAGCCGTTGGCGTTGGCATGGACATCCACATGGAGGTGACCCTCACACGCCTGCTCAAGGAGGGCGATCGCGTTGTTGGCGCGTTCGGCTACTATCGCGAGACCGGCAAGTTCGTGGTATTCAAGGCGCGCGCGGTTGTGCTGGCCACGGGCGGCTGGGGCCGCATGTACAAGTTCACCTCCAATTCGTGGGAGGGCACGGGCGATGGCCTGCAGATGGCCTACGAGGCCGGGGCCGAGCTGCTCGATATGGAGATGGTGCAGTTCCATCCTACGGGAATGGCGTGGCCGCCCGGAATGCGCGGCATCCTCGTTACCGAGGGAGTGCGCGGCGAGGGCGGAGTGCTCCGCAACACCCGGGGCGAGCGCTTCATGTTCAACCCGGAGTATACTCCTCCGCTCTACAAGGGGCAGTTTGCCGAGACCCCCGAAGAGGGCGAGAAGTGGCTCGAGGACAAAAAGAACTTCCGCCGCCCGCCGGAGCTGCTTCCGCGCGACGTTGTCTCCCGCGCCATCTACCGCGAGGTAGAGGCTGGCCGAGGCACGGAGCACAAGGCAGTCTACCTCGATGTCTCGCACCGGGGCGCGGACTACATCAAGCGAAAACTGCCGTCGATGTACGACCAGTTCCACGCGCTTGGCGGAATCGACATCACCCGCGAGCCGATGGAGGTCTACCCGACCATCCACTACACGATGGGTGGCATCTGGACCGAACCCGAGACCTGCGCCACCAGTATCCCTGGCCTCTATGCTGCCGGTGAATCGGCAGCCGGCCTCCACGGCGCAAACCGGTTGGGCGGAAACTCACTCTCGGACATCATGGTCTTCGGAAAGCGCGCCGGCGATGCCGCAGCAGCGTTCGCAAAGACCGCCGGGCCCGGTTCGCCCGATATGGGGCAGATCAATGCGGAGGTGGAGCTGCTCCTCTCCCCGCTCACCCTCAAGGGTGGAGAGAGCCCGTATGCCATCCATCAGGAGCTGCAGGAGACGATGCAGCTGAATGCCATGATCGCACGTACCGAGGGCGGACTGCTGGATGCGCTCACCAAGATCCAGGAGCTGCAGAAGCGGGCTCAGAACCTCTCCGTGCCCGGCGACCGCCACTTCAATCCCGGCTGGCACGTGGCGCGCGACCTCCGGTTCATG
>JBBRJW010000573.1:0-3155 GCA_038218705.1 Chthonomonadales bacterium
AGAGCTAGCCGCCATCCGACCCAGCAAGCGCAGACGCGAATTTCGCCGCGACGACGCCACCGGGCAGGTGTGCTGGTACGTGTACGACGGCCTCGGGAGCGTGGTGGCGGAGGTCGCACCCGACGGCAGCGTGACCAGCCAGCGGCCGCTACGATTACGGCCTGGTGCGAGGCGCTAGCGCACAGGACCTGAAGTTTGCCTTGGCTTTCGCGCATCAAGATCATGTCAGCGCGTGGCATCCTTTGGCAGGATATGCAAGCGCGCGGCCCAGCTTCTTGTGCTGCTGTGGCATGGGTTCCCTTTCTCCTTCGCGCGTGCGGAGGGAGCCGGGTATCAAGGAGATCGCAGAACGCAGCGATAGGCCCAACAGGGGTATCCCGTTGCGCCCGGAACTCGCTGAAGCGCACCGGGCAGCCGCGTCGCTGCAAGAGTCTTTTCAAGCCGTAGGCAAGGCTCGGCGCGCTGCGGATAGGCACGACCGGGCAGGGCCGACGCGTCTCAATCTGCGCCTCTCGTGATCTCGCGGGCGCTCCGGCGCACTACTACCTTTTGCGATGAAGCAAGCGGGGTAAACGTTCAGTTCGTGCGCGGTTGCGAGAGCAGCAACGCTCTTCGTGCAGCCACTGCCACTTGTAGGTACTTGCCGAATCGAACTTGGATGCGCCGGCCCTGGAATAACCCGTAAACAGTCTTGACAAAGGGCCTGACTTCCGTCATAATTAGATAGATTGCTAAGTATCTAATTACCGGAGGGCCGGTGAAATGAACGCGATACACGTGTTGATGCTGGGCACATCCCTGCTCTGTGGATGGGGCGGTAGCGGCGCGCAGGCGCGAAGCCCGGAGGAGAGAGTGAGTACCGAGACGAGGACACTGGAGCGCGTCGTGGCCTTCACCGGCGCGAGCGGAGTGGAACTGGCCGGCACGCTGACGTTACCGGGGGCCAGGAGGGGCGCACGTTCGGCTGGTCTGGTGCTTATCGCGGGAAGTGGACCCACGGATCGGGATGGGAACCAGCCGCCGGCGTTCAAGACCGACCTGCTGAAACAGATCGCGGCGCGACTGGCCGATCGGGGCGTGGTCACCCTGCGCTTCGACAAACGGGTGACAGGCGCGAACCGGTCCAGACTTCCGGCCGCGCTCGGCGACTTCTGCCGATGGGAGAACTTTGTCGATGACGCGATTGCGGCCCTCCGCTGCCTTCAGAAACAGCCGGAGGTGGATGGCGACCGAACGGGGTTCTTTGGTCATAGCGAAGGCGGAATGCTGGCGCTCGTGGCCGCCGAAAAGATCAAGGCCGATCGCCATCCGGTCTACGCCCTGGTGCTCGCTTCCACTCCCGGACGGCCGATAGACGAGGTGCTCCACGACCAATTGGCGCGCCTGCTCAAGCAACAGGGCGCGCCGGCTGAGCAGACGACCTTCTTCTTAGACAAAAACACACAGATATGCGCGGCACTCCGAAGCGCGCCGACTGTGCCAGCCGACGTTCCTCCCGGTCTCGCCGCGCTCTTCCCTGCCTACCTGGGCCAATTTCTGCACGGCGAGCTCCTTGTCTCTCCCGCTGATATCGCGCACCGCTTCGCTGGCCCGGTACTGATCCTGCAGGCCGAAAAGGACGTTCAGGTACTGGCGGATAAGGACGCCAGCAAGCTGGATGCCGCCTTGCGGAGCCGCGTCAGGGACAGCCATACGCTGGCGATCCTGCCCGGAGCCAGCCACAACCTGAAGGCTGTCTCTTCGGAGGCCGACCCTGGCGTTGAGGGGCCGGTGAAAGATGAGGCGTTGCGCGCGCTGGACGACTGGGTGAAATCGCAGTTACGTCACAGTATTACTGAGTCGCCCCGGAAATGAATACGGTGACCAACGATCTCGTGTTCAAAGCGCTGGCTGACCCCACCCGACGGAAGATTCTGAGGATTCTGAATGGCAGAGAGCTGACCGCCGGCCAGCTCACCGAGCAATTCCACATCTCCGCTCCGTCTATGTCGCACCATTTCAACCTGCTGAAACAGGCCGATCTGATCTTCGCCCGGCGCGACGGACAGCAGATATATTACTCGCTCAACACCACAGTATTCCAGGACGTTGCGACGTTCATGATGGACCTGTTCACGGTCCGAGAAGTCGACGGAGACACAGAATGATGAACCCGCGGATGGCCCGGGCGATCTCGTTCGGACTGATTGTGCTGGCGTTGATCTATTCGGCAGTCCTCTACCCCCATCTGCCCGACCCGCTGCCCATCCACTGGAACATTCGGGGCGAGGTCGACGGCTGGTGGCCCAGGTGGCAGGGCGTGCTGCTAATACCTGCTTTGATGCTGGTAATTCTGGTTTTGCTTCAGACGCTGCCGAAGCTGCCGATCTCGAAGTCCTCCGTCGAGGCATTTCGGGCGACCTACGACTACATTAGCGTGATCGTGATCGCTCTGATCGGGTATGTCCACGGGACCGTGCTCTGGGCGGCGGTCCACCCGAAGATGGATCTCCCGCGCGTCTTGCTTGCAGGAGTGTTGCTCTTCCTGGCGGCGATCGGCAACGTGATGGGCAAGCTGCGTCCCAATCGATGGGCCGGGGTGCGAACGCCCTGGACCCTGGCGAGCGAGGCGGTGTGGGTCGGAACTCACCGCTTTGCGGCGCGAATCTACGTCGTGGGCGGTGTGGCAGGCGCGGCAGCCGTCCTGCTGGGCGCTCCCTGGTGGGCCGCCATGGAGATTGTTATTCCGTTGCTCCTGCTCCCGATCCCCTACTCCTACCTTTTATACAGGCGACGCGGAGACTGAACCGCGTGCGTCTGGCCGACAACGCTTGCTTCTGCCCCCGGTGGTCGAGCTCACCAAGCGAAGCAAATTGGCGGCCGAAACCTCCTCGGAAACGGCGGGACGCGCGGATGGCATGCGACCTGCGCACCGTCACGAACGTACCCGGCACCGCCTGCGGTCTGCCACCTCTCGTCCTGAGACACTCCGCGCAAGTCTTCTGGAAAGTCCAGCCAGAGAGTTTGAATTGTCGCGCACGATGCAGCCCCATTTGGGTGAATAAACCCGTAAACCGTCTTGACAGACGACCGGACTTCCGGGATAATTATATCGATGGCTGATATGTAATAGCAGAAGGGGGTGATGGCAGGCACGTGAAAATACACGCAGCTAC
>JBBRJW010000574.1:0-3137 GCA_038218705.1 Chthonomonadales bacterium
GTCGTGGCGCGGAGAGGCAGGGAGCCTTTGAGTGGCGTCCATGTGATGCCGTGATCGTCGCTTACGCAGACTCCGCCGGGCCCCGTGCTTCCGTGGCGGCCGGAGATAATGTTTGCGTTAGGGATATCGTGCACGTTGGAGAATGCGCCCCACACCCTGCCAGCGGTGGCGGGATCGAACGCGAGTTCATAACAGGTGTTGGCCCATGGTGCGCGCCCTTTCAGGTCCCACCAGCTCCACGTTGCGGCCGCGTCCGCGGAGTGCGCGAATCCAATGTCGGTGTAACAGATGAAGTGCCGATTGGGCTCAAAGGGATCTTGATAGTAGTTCCACGTGGTGGTGACGACCAGGCCGTTGTCGATCCATCGGGATGGAACGGAGCCAGCTCCTGTATTCGGGGCCAGGTTGGCGTGGGCCACGTACCACGTTGAGCCACCGTTCCGCGTAACATATGCGCTGCCGCCGGTCACCTCGATAAGGTTGTTGGGATCGCGCGCATCGATGGCAACCTCTGGCACGGCCTGGTAGTACTGTCCGTCGCCGACTACCGTGTAGTCGCGCTGCACATTCATGCCAGGAAAGCGCGGGTCGGCCTGAAACGTTGCACGCCAGGTCTTACCGTAATCGTCGGAGCGAAACGCGGTCGCGTGGTGCGGAGGTGGAATTCCCGTGTTCGAGTTAAAAGCGTAGACGGTTCCTGGAGCGCTATCCGAAGTGAGAACGTGGTAGTACTCGGCCACCGGTCCCATGGACCACTCATCGAAGGCCTTGCCTTCGAGGTTGAGGCCGGCTCCGAGCATAGGCTGCCAGCTATCGCCGCCGTTCAGCGAGAGGAAGAGTGCGGATGTGACCCTGCCGGCCTCTGTGGCGCTCGGGAAGGCGGCATAGAGCGCGTGCTTGCCCGTGGCGGCGTTTGACGCGCCTGCAAAGGAGCGCACCTCGCCGGCGGGAAGGCCGGCAGTGCGCTGGCTCCACGTCCGACCGGCATCGTCCGAGCGCCAGATGCCGCGGTTGGTGGCTGCAAAGCAGCGGCGCTGCGCAGCAGGCGTCGTCTGGTCAAAATGGAAGGCGAGAGCGTCCCCGGTAGGGCCGGTAACGGGCGCCCAGGTCCGCGCGGCATCGGTTGAGAGGTAGACCTTGCCGTCCGCCCCGGCCAGCATGCGGTTCGGCGCGCCAGGGTCGATGGCAATCTCGCCCCGCAGGCCCCCGGGGAGGTTTCCGATGGGGGCCCAGTGGATGCCGCCATCGTGGGAGACCTTCAGCCCGTCCCATCCACTGGCGGCATAGACGGTGAGAGGGTCGGTAGGGTGCCATGCGGGGTGACACTGGGTGTTGCTCCGAAGCTGACGGTAGTGAATCATGTGCCACGTGAGGCCTGCGTCGGCTGTGACGTATGCCGCGCTCATGTCGCAGTTCACAATCATCCGAAGCGGGTCGGCCGGACTGATGGCAGGCGAGAACATCGCGCCACCGCCAGAGAGGCCAATGGGCTGCCACGAGTCGGCGGAGAACGGGGACGACGACCGGGCAATTCGGGGAGCGAACTGCGAATCGGCCTGGCGGAGCTCGCGAGAGCGCGATGCCGTGGAGAGCAATAGCCCGCCGGCGACGAGCGTGCCTCCGAACAGTACGGTTGCGACGACAGCGGAACGTTTCACGATCTCTCCTCCTCACCCTCGAGGCAGAGCTGGCGCGCCACGTTTGGAGCGGGAAGAGGCGCGCACTTGAGCCAAAGCGAGCCCGCCGCGCACGGCGGCGCGGCGGGCTCGAAGCAATCAGGCCTGAGCGACTGCCGGGGCCGGTACCTGCTGGGTAGTGTTGACGGCGCTGGTAGCTTCCAGCGGCGCAAGCTTCTTCACGGGCGCTTTGCTCTCCGGCTGAACCGCGTGCCGGTGATGGCGCGCCTTGTGTTTGCCCTTCTTACGACAAGCCATAGTGTCTCCTTAATCCTCGCTTCGTTCTCGCCGACGCGAAGCGCTGGCGGATTACTCAGGAAGTATACCCCGGAACCGCGCCCGTCATGGCGTCAGTTCCGGGTTTCGCTAATGGCGCGCCGATCTCACAGGGATTCGCAGCACCGTTACGGAGTGCGCTGGAAACGCGTGGAGAAGACCGGTCGGGCCGGCGGTGGCGCTCACGGAGCGCGGAAAGACCTTCTTCGGCTCTGCGATCGAGTTAACCGCGCCAGGATCTCCCTGTAGCTCCAGACCAGCAGCCCGCCCGCTCGTGGCGGCTCCCTGAATCTGCAGCAAAACCGTCTGCCTCGAGCCGCTTACGTTGACGACCTTGGCCAGGAGATCTCCGCTCTTGAGGTCGCGGCTGACGGCTGCAAAGAGTGAGGTAGGCGGTGCAGGCGAAACATCGGCCGCCTCCTCGATCAACTTATCGTCCAGATAACACTTGATGGACGGGCCATTTACCTCTACACGGATGTCGTACCATCGCCCGGTCTCAATCGTGGTGTCCGTACCGGTTCCGATCTCCTGTTTGCCTCCATAGCGGGCGCGCTCCAGCGCAGATCGGCTGTTGCCCCAGCCCCCAATGTTCCACCAGATGTAGTCGTCTGGCCCCTCAGACCGAACGAGAATCAGGAATCCCTCGGCGCCAGCAATCTTGCGCGCCTTGACCGAGAACGTATAGTCGGTCCAATTTCGATCGCCGATGGTAGCGCGCACGTTTTCGGCGAGAGATGTCTGGCGAATGGAATCGCCGGCAATTTCCCAGTTCCCGCCTACGCGCCGGAACCGGTTGAGCACAGGCTCGGAAGCTGCAGGCATCAGCATTTCGCCGTTGTGAGTGACCTTGAGCTCCTTGAACTCGGCGGACGTGAGCCATGTGCCGACGCCCACGTTGCCTTTGGACTGCACCACAGCGGCAGGCGGACCTGCCTGCGGGACGACATCGGTCGGAACAACTTCGTCGCCCCTGTTCTGCGCGAACATCTTTTGCACATAGTAGGAGGGAGAGGCGAACGCGGCCTGAGCGTCATAGCCGATCAGGTTGGTGGCCCACTGCCCAGCGCCCGGATTAACGTTTACGAGCAGCGGCGCGTAGCAGGATATCACAATCAGGTCCGAATTGCGCTCCATTCCCGTAAGCCATGCGGCGTCACCGAGCGCCGCCTGCATGGTGGGTGT
>JBBRJW010000575.1:0-3134 GCA_038218705.1 Chthonomonadales bacterium
TGTCGAGGAACTTAACGGTCCTCAGATTGAGATGTGCGACGAGCGCTGGCACAAAGAGGCGCAGAAACTCCACCAGAAATGTCTCGATGAGGTTCTTGAAGAGCGCATCGTGGTCCACCCTCTCTCTCGCTTTGCCTTCCATCGCAATGCTCCTCCCCCTCGCTCCGCCCAGAATAGCGAACGAACATCAGGGAGAAGTACGCGGATGGGTGCGCAGGTTCCTCCGTCTGCTGTCCCTTCGTAATCCGTGGGGATCGTCGGAGCGGGGAGTGTCGGGGGCAGCGCTGGCACTCACTGCTGGTATACTCACGATAACGACAGACCGTTCTGGCAGAGGAGGAGCGCGAGAGCTTGACGACCAATGATGGATCAGCAGTGGCGAGCAGTGGGCCAGCTGCGCCTCCGGTTACTCGCCGGGTGTGGACGAAGCGGCGCGCCGTCTCCGCGCTCCTCTTCGTTGCGCTCATAGCGCTGCTCTGTTATATAGGTGTGTTGGGTGGAAATGTGAGGGTCGTTGACCCTGGGCGGGTCTACCGCAGCTCCCAGCTCACGGGGAACGGGTATGAGGCGGTCTCTGCGAGGCTTGCCGGGCATGGGCTCGAGGCGGTTTTGCGGGAGGACCATATCGCGACGGTCCTGAACCTGCGAGGCGGTTCTGACCGCGACTTGCGCTATCATGATGAAGTGGCGATCTGCAGGCTTACCGGCGCGGACCATCTGGACGTCCCGTTCAGCGCGCGCCACCTGCCCTCGCCGCAGACCCTTGAAGCGCTTCTCTATGCTTTCGATCATGCGCGCTACCCGATACTGATACACTGCCAGGCTGGCTCGGACAGGACGGGGCTCGCCTCAACACTCTATGTTCACCTTTATCAACACGTGCCGCTCGATCAGGCCGAGGCCTCACAGCTCACATGGCGGTTTGGCCATATTCGCGTGGGCCCGACGCGCGTTATGGATGTCTTCTTCGACCTCTATCGCGAAACAGCCCACGGCATGCCAATGCGCCAGTGGATTCACGATCGCTATCCTTCACTCTATCTGAATTCGCCTCTCAAATAGGGGCCCGCACTCATGCGCCCCGCTGAGGGCGCGATCTCCCTGCTTCCGAAAAGGAGCGTCCCGATGTTCACCCTTGATCGTGCCACACGCCCTCTCAAAGCCGCCGCGGCACTCTTCTGCGTTGCCGCGCTTCTCGCCGCAGGAAAGGCATACAGTCGCCGGGATGGCGCACCTGTTCCGCTTCCAACCGGTAAGTTTATCGCCCCGGGACAGGAGCAGACCGGAGTAGGCAGCTTTCCGGCCAATCTGGCGCTCTCGCCGGATGGCCGCTGGCTTGCGGTGACCAACACAGGAGCGCGGCAGCAGCTTTCCATTATCGACGCCCGTACGGGCTCGCTCGTCTCCCAGATTGCGATGGGGGCAGCGAAGACCGGCAAAGAGGCGCTCTATCTGGGCCTCGCGTGGGCCCCGGCCGCCGATTCGGGCGGCCTCCACACGCTCTACGCCTCGCGTGGCACCGAGGACCGGATTGCGATCTACAAGGTAGACGCTGCAGGCGCGCTGACCGAGAGTGATCACTCCCTGCACGATGTGCCTGCGACCGCCGCCGCACAGCCGAACTTCCTGGCGGGGCTCGCTCTCAGCTCCGATGGCGCTCGCTGCTATGTGGCCCACAATGAGACCGGCGTGTGGACCAGGTTCCGCGGCTCGCTCGGCGTGCTGGATGTCGCCGGGGACCGGGTGCTGAGCGTGGTGACGACGCCCGGCTTTCCCTTAGCGGTCGCGGCGATCACGGCCGGGCCTGAGCGGGACCGCAAGATCTACGTAACGAGCGAGCGGGATGGCGTAGTTACGGCGATCGATGTGAGTGATCCCGCGCATGCGCACGTGATCCGTGACATTAAGACCGGCGACCATCCGATGGCGCTCTGCCTGGACCCCTCTCAGAAGCGACTGCTGGTTGCCAACGCCGGAAGCGATACCGTGAGCGTGATCGACACGAACCGGGACGCAGTCGTGGCGACTGTATCGCTTCGGCCGGCCGCGGTGCGCGGTCTGCCGGGCCTTACCCCCACTTCCATCGCAGTTAGCCGCGATGGCGCACACTGCTGGGTGAGCCTCGGTGACTGGAACGCCGTGGCTCAGGTTCGCCTCGCGGGTGGTTACGCGGTCGAGGGGTACCTGCCGGCCGGTTGGTACCCGAGCGCAGTTGCGTTGAATTCCGCAGGCGACAGAATCTTTACCGCCAATGCAAAAGGCGTGCTTCCACGCAACCCCAACAGGGACCCTGCGGGCCCTGGCGGCCAGTGGGGCAACTACATCGAGAATCTGCTTGAGGGCGGGGTCGCATCGATTCCGCTGCCTGGCCCTGCTGAGCTAACTTCCCTTACGGCGCAGGCGCTCGCAAACAACCGTATCGACGGTGCTGCAGCCGACCGCGATCGCGCCGAGGCCGAGCGCGCGCTGGCGAACTCTGGCGTCAATCACGTCATCTATATCATCAAAGAGAATCGCACGTACGACGAAATCCTCGGTGACATGAAGGAGGGCGACGGCGACGCGAGCAAGGTTCTCTTCGGGGAGGAGGTTACCCCCAACCTCCACGCCCTCGCCCGGCGCTTTGCGCTGCTGGATAACTTCTACGACTGCGCCGAGGTCTCCGCGGACGGCTGGAACTGGTCTACCTCGGGGATGACCAGCGAGTATACGGCCCGCAACGTTCACTTCAACTACAGCGGCCGCGGCCGCAGCTACGACAGCGAGGGCGACAATAACGGAGACCCGATCGATCTCCTCGGCCTGCCGGACGTTTCGACAGCCCCGGGCGGCTATATCTGGGATCGAGTGCGAGCGAAGGGGCTTTCCTATCGCAATTACGGCTTCTTTGTGGCCAATAACGACTACAAGGATGCCGACGGGCGTCCGGTGGTGAAGCGCAATGAGCCGCTGCGCAAGGCGCTGCTTGGCCATACCGATTCCAGCTTCCTCCAGTTTGTAATGGGATATGCCGATTCGGAGGCATGGATTCGGCACAATAGCCCGTGGCCCGGGCAGCTGAAAGCATTTGGCGCGCACCAGGCGCCGAGCCGGTTCACGGAATGGAAGCAGGAGTTTGACGAGTACGTTCGGAA
>JBBRJW010000576.1:0-3128 GCA_038218705.1 Chthonomonadales bacterium
GCAGGGAGAGGTAGACGGCTCCACGGGCGTTGGTCTGCTTGTTGAGGGCCTCGACCAGACTGATGTGAGCCTGCACGACTTCTACCATGGCGGGGCGGGCGGCACTGCTGTGAACGCGATTGGGGGGCCGGTAGCGGCGGCGGGCCGCCCGCGAGCCGGGCGATTCGCGATCTTCGGTGGAGCTTCCAGCAATAACGTGCTCAGCTACGGAGTGAGCCGCGGCGGCTCCATTCTGGCCGAGGACATCTGGTACGAGGGGTCCCCGCCCGGATTCATCCGTCTCACCGATACCGGGACATTCACCCTAAATGGCGCGACGACCGCCACGGGCAGGCCCGGCCCGAACCAGGAGGCAGTCAACCCGAGCTTCGCGGCTCTAGAGGTCGACGGTTTCAAGGGCGACGTCGGCATCATCAACACGCTCATCTCCACCCGGATGACCGTGCATGGCGCAGGGCCCGGGCTCCACGCCGTTGTAATCGGCCTGGGAACCGGCGAAGACTACGTCAAGACCACTGGCAGTCCGGGAGCCCAGGTCGGCTGGTACGGCTCTGACCGGTACACTCCCGGAGGCGGGGCAGAGCCTCTGCCGGACCGCTCGCCGGTCGACACCACCCTGCTGCTGCGCGAGCTTGCGCCGATCCGCCGCGAGCGCCCGCGCCCGCTCGTCGCGCTGCCAGCAGGAGTGACCGACCTGCGCATCCACCGTGTGGTGGCGACGCTCTGCCGGACAGGCATCCGCCTTCTTGGTCGGTAACGGCCTTCGCCGGACGTGCGAGCGGCGTCAGTCGACCCCTTTGAGCGAGGCGATGGGCGTGAGCGTGTAGGCAATTCGCGCCAGACCAGCCTTTACGACCGTGTCGATCACCTCTTTGGCCGGCTTGTAACAGCCGGGAGACTCGTCGATCGGCACGTTCCCGCCGCCGTTCACAATCACGTTCAGCTTCTTCATCTGGTTGTTCACCTGTGCCTGCGTGAACTTTCGTTTCGCCGCGCTTCGTGAGAGGCGGCGGCCGCAGCCGTGGTTCACAGAGTAGAGGCTCTTCTCAGCGCCCGGCTCGGCGTAGAGTACGTAGCTCTTATCCCCCATCGATCCCGGAATCAGGATCGGGTGACCGGTCTTCTCCCACTTCGTACCGCGCAGCATCGGGTGCCCGGCCGGGAACGCACGGGTAGCGCCCTTGCGGTGGATCCAGGCATTCCCTCCCAGTGAGGGAACGTGCTCTTCCTGCACCAGGTTGTGGCTGATCTCGTAGACCAGCTCCGGCTCCTGGCCGAACACCTTCTCGAAGACCTCGCCCACGCTCTGCCAGATGAGCAGGCGATTGGCGATGGCGAAGTTCGCGCCGGCCGCTACCGCGTTCTTGTAGCCGTTGTAGAGCGGGTTGTCTGGCTCAAAGTAGACGGCCTCCGCGCCACCACGAACTTCAACGCCACGCTCTGCCAGATAGCGCTTGCCCTCCTCGATGAAGTGGGTCGCAAGGCCGTGACCGAATCCACGGGACCCCGTATGGACCATCACCCAGACGTGATCGTTCTGATCGAACTGAAGCTCGATGAAGTGGTTGCCTCCTCCCAGGCTCCCGAGCTGGCCCAGACCGCGACCAAAGGGCTTTGAGGGCACAGACCAGCTATCGTCGACCGGGATGAAGTCACGCTCAGAGTTCTCGCGCTGGATGCCAAGCGCGCTGGCCCCGTGCCGAACGATCTCCTCGAATCGTGTGCGGGTTACGGGATAGCGGCCTCCGTGGCCTGCGCCCATCCCGATGCGCTGCATCACCTGTTCCGAGAAGCGCTGGCGCAGGGTCTTATCGAGCGCTTTGCCACGACTGACCGTGGAGCGGAACGCGAGCATTCCGCATCCGATATCGAACCCAACCGGCGCCTGGCAGAGCGTTCCGTTCGTAGCCATCACGCATCCGACCGGCACCACGTACCCGGTATGCACGTCGGGAGTGATGACCACTTCCTGAACGCCTGGGAACTCTGTGGCCGCGACGATCTGCTTGTAGAGCTCCTCCTCGCTCTCCTCAAAGAGCCTTGCGGAGAGGAAGATCCTCACCGGAATTCGGACGCCCTTTGTCATCTCGTAGTAGCCCCCCTGGGCGTTCCACGAGCAGTCTGACTTGTAACTCACTGATACCTTCTCCCTGAACTTATTTGCGGATGGTCCCGCTAATGAAGGATAGACAGATGATCGCGAACTTAAGTTGCCGGAGAACGGCGTCGAACGTACTCCTAGCCTGATTTCTTCATCACGCCTTCTCGGGTACAATTGCGTACAGTATGAAGCTATTACAACTCCTCAAGAGTAAGATACATCGCGCTACGGTCACCGCCGCTGATGTGAATTATATAGGAAGCATTACAATCGACCTGGATCTGATTGAGCGTGCGGACCTCCAGGTGGGCGAGCTCGTGCACGTGTGGAACGTCGACAATGGCGAGCGGCTTGAAACCTACGTGCTGGAGGGTGCGCGCGGATCTGGCGAGATCATCATCAATGGCGCGGCCGCGCACCGGGTGTCCGTGGGGCATCGCGTTATTGTCACTGCGTTCTGCCTTACCGACGAGCCGGTGAAGGCCCGTGCGATTCTGGTCGATGAACACAACCGCTACGTCCGCGACCTGTAGCCGCCGGACGCCAACGAGGCAGTCGAGATGAGCCTGTTCCGAAGCGCGTTCCAGGAGCCGCCGGCCGTTTACGGGCCGCTCGTCTATGCCATCGGTGACGTTCATGGCGAGCGTGAAATGCTCGCCTCCCTGTTGGAAACCCTCCGGGCCATCCCTCTGATTCCTGAAGACCGACTCCTCTTTATCGGCGACTACATCGACCGTGGGCCCGATACGAGCGGGCTGCTGGACGATCTCATCGCGCTCCGAGAAGAACGCCCCAACACCATCTTCCTCCGCGGCAACCACGAGGATCTGCTCCTTCGAGCCCGTGGGAGCGAACCGCCCCATAAGGTCTCAGCCGATGAGTGGATACTCTCCGACTCGATGAACCACTGGACCCAGAATGGTGGGCGAGAGACGCTCGAATCCTATTGGCCCGAAGACGACCCCGATGCGCTGCTGCGGTGGACTGAGATGATTCCGCCGGAACACTGGGACTTTGTCGAATCGAC
>JBBRJW010000577.1:0-3126 GCA_038218705.1 Chthonomonadales bacterium
CGACGCCTCGTCGCCTGCAGTGCGGTTGCGCGCGGCCGCAGCCCGAGGCACGAGCTGTCATTTCGCGAGAGGAGAGTTGTCGATGAAGAGAGGCCGCCCCTACCTGAGTTACGCGCTGCTGCTCGGCGCGCTCGCCTCACTGCCCGCCCACGCCGCGGACTCGGCCGCGGCTGCCGCGCCGCATGAAACCGTCCCGCCGCCAGCTACGACCACCCTCGAGCGAATGGTCAATCCGCGGGGTCTCTCCGAGGCGGCCCCGCTCGGATGGCGCACGGATTCGATTGGGGCCGGACGGGGCGTCTTCGACGCCTCGATTGGCATTAAGCTCTGGACCAACCGCTTCGATATCCGAAGTCTCCTCTTCGGAGGCACCTACGAGGTGGCGCCGGGGATCCGGGCGCGGGCGAACTTCCGAAGGCGCGAGGGCACCGAGCGCGCTTTCGAGGTCTACCCGGATGAGGTCTATCTGGAGGGGTACAACCAGTACCGCGCGCCGAACTGGCAGGCGAGCGGCAGCCTCCGATTCGGGCACATTCGCTACCTCCATGTGCCCTACCCGGACGCGATTGCGCAGTTCGATCAGGTTCCGGGGTATTTCGACCTGCTCAATGGAAGTGTTACCGATTATCGGAGCCTCGTCTTCGTCGGAGAAACGGCTGCCAATTCCGGGTTTGGCTTCCATACGAGCGCGCGAGTCGGCGGACTGCTCGACGATGGCCCCGTGCTGGCCCGCCTGATGGAAGCCTACCTCTTCTATCGCCACGACTTCGGCCGCGGGTGGCGCTTCGAGACCCGCCTCGGCGAAGTTGCACTCCGCCGTGAGCCGCTTGGGCGCGGAGCCCAGCCCGGTGGTGACCTCTACCTTGGGAAGCAGCTCGGCGAGTTCAATCTCGGGCTCCTCTACGAGAACAAGCGGTCCGAGCACGAGTATGCAGGGATCATGGTCCAGTTCCGGCCGGGGTCGGTTACCCGCGCCCTGGGCCGGTACAGCGTCGACTACTCCCGCCTGCCCGAGGGGTTCACGGCCCAGATTCCGCTCATCCACACCCGCCTGCGCGAGAGCCGCTTCGTCCGGGATGGAGATGTACTGGTCGGCGAGGTGCGAGCTGTGCGGATTCGCACACTCTGGCAGCAGGGATACATGCGCAATGAGTATGAGCACCGCCTCGAATCGTGGGGTGATACCTCCGACCCGCGCCTGCGATGCGCTGTGGTCGAGGAGCCATGGTACCTTCAGACCGAAGCACTCGTTAGCCAGCACCTTACTCCGGATGCTCGCTGGGAGCGCGATCGTCAGGGCCCGGGCCAGTATGTCCAGCGAGTGACCTATCGCTTCTACCGTGCGGCTCCGGTTTCGAAGACAGGGGCGTAGTCTGTGGGCCTGAGGTGAGCGCCAGAATGAGCAGTGAACGACAGGTAACCGAGCGCTGGACAGATGCCCTGCAGAGCCTGCCGACAGCTCTCCAGGCTCTGGTGCGCAGAGGCGAGCCGATGGCGCGCCACAGCACCCTGCGCGTCGG
Organism: Chthonomonadales bacterium; assembly: GCA_038218705.1. Classification (GTDB taxonomy): domain Bacteria; phylum Armatimonadota; class Chthonomonadetes; order Chthonomonadales; family Chthonomonadaceae; genus JBBRJW01. Next base: position 1,521 of record JBBRJW010000577.1, read on the forward strand.
CGGCCCGGCGGCCCTCTACGTCGAGGCGTATGATATCGACAACCTGGCCGCATTCGCGTCGCTGGCGCAAAGCGAGAAGCTCCCCTGCCTGCTGATCGGCGAGGGCAGTAATCTCTGCGTCCACGATTCCGGGTTCGATGGCCTGGTGCTGCGAAATGCCTGCTCCTCGGTTGAGCTCGGCGAGCTGACGCGCGTGGATACGGGCGTCAGCATTATGTCGCTCTCAGTTCGCGCCATGCAGGCCGGTCTGAGTGGTCTCGAGTTTGCCGTTGGAATCCCGGGCACAGTTGGCGGCGCGCTCGTCTCAAATGCCGGAGCGTACCGCGCGAGCATCGGTGATCTGGTGAGGCGAATTGAGATCGTGGAGGGCGGCGCGCGACGATGGGTCGGTCCTGAGTGGATGGAGTTCTCCTACCGCGATAGCCGTCTCCGTAACGGCGGCGGAGTGGCGGCGCTTCTCGCAGTGGAACTGTCGCTCACTCGCGACCGCCGCGCGGCCATTCGCGGCCGGGCTGCCGAAATCCAACGACAGCGTATCTTCAAGCAGCCCTGGCTGCCGTCCGCGGGCAGCTTCTTCAAGAATGTCAACGACCCGGCTCTGGCCGAGCGTGTTCCGGGGCTTCCGGGTGGCCTCAGGCAGGCCGGAGTGGTTCCTGCCGCCTATCTCTCCGAGGCATGCGGCCTGAAGGGCTTCCGGATTGGAGGCGCAGGGATCTCGGCCCGGCATGCGAACTTCGTGGTGAACCTCGGCGGGGCCACTGCGGCGGACATACGCGCAGTGGCGGACGAGGTCCAGGCTCGCGTACAACTGCAGTTCGGAGTGTGGCTGGAGGAAGAGGTACTCACCGTTGGCGAGTGGCGCGAGCCTTCTGAAGGAGGAGAGTAAGGCCCGCTCCGTGAACTGAAGCATCGGGCAAGTGAGCAGTTGCGGCGTCCGCTGTATTGAGCCCTTGAACGGACCGGAGTAACCGATGATGCGTGCGCTTATGAGAGTAGCAGTGGTTGCCTTGCTTCTTCCCACCCTCCACGGATGCGGGGATGATCCCCCGCCTGGAGCGCCGAATACGGTGCACAACGGCTCTGTGATGGGCCTGGTGGTGGATGATTCCCGAAAGCCTGTGGTCGGCGCGGCCGTCTCGATTTCGCTCGTTCCGCCCGGCGAAGCGGTTAGCAGCGCGGTGCTGCGGTCGGACAAGGCCGGAAAGTTTGTTCTGAGCGATCTCGCTACCGGCGACTACGTGCTGGAGGTGGACGCAAAGGGGTTTCGCAGCCAGACTCAGAAGGTTGCAGCCGAGGATCACAAGATGAAGAGCGTGACCATTCCGCTCTACCGATGACCCGCCGAGCTGCCAATTGCGAGATCGTGCCGTCCCGGCGTCCACATTAGCGGGGCACGGGCGGCTCGAACTCGATCGCACTCTCGCGGAGCGGTATGCTCGAGGAGGGCTCTGCCAGGATCTCCGCCAAAGAGGTAGCCCGATAGGCCTCCTCGACCAGCGCCATCGCATCGTCGAGGCGGCGATGGAGCGCACAGAGCTGCGCGCCATGGGACTTGAGCCCAAGTGGGCACGCATAGATTCGCTGAACGGGATCGACTGCATTGATA
>JBBRJW010000578.1:0-3114 GCA_038218705.1 Chthonomonadales bacterium
TGCCGCTTCCGGCCATCATACATGTTGCCAACGCGATCTGCCTTATTGGCGGAGTAGGACTGGGCGCGGACGGGCTGCGTATCCGCGTCAGCTCGGTCGCCCTGCAAGCCCTCTCCATGGACCAGCCCGAGATCGAGTGGGCGCTCGACTACCTTACAACGGCTCTCGCCGAATCTGAATCGCTGATGCAAGAGGCTGCCGCCGCTGCGTGATGGGAATGGAGACGCGGAAAGTTGAGCTGCGGACTACTGATGGGACAACAGGACGGGGGCGCTCCGGAGCCGCGCAAGCGCGTGCTGGTCGTGGACGACTCGGCCCTCATGCGGAAGCTCGTTACGGAGATACTGGCGGCCCATCCCGGACTCGAGGTGATTGGCAGCGCTCGCGACGGCGAGGACGCGCTTTCGCGCGTCGAAGCCCTCCGACCCGACGTGATAACCCTCGATGTTGAGATGCCGCGCATGAACGGTATCGATTTTCTGGAAGCGCTCATGGCGAGGCGTCCAACACCCGTTGTGATGCTTTCCAGTCTCACTGCAGAGGGGACGGAGACAACGCTCGCCTGCCTGGCTCTCGGTGCGATCGATTTCGTGGAGAAGCCCTCGGGCGCGATCAGCGTCGATATTGCGCGTCGCGGTGACGAGATCCGCAGCAGGGTATGGGCGGCCGCGCATGCCGTGGCCCGGAGGCCGGCTCCGCGCGCCGCCCTGGCCGCGCGCATGTCAGTCGCGATTGCCGCGCATTCGCAGGCGCTGCCGGGCGCGCGGCTTCCGATCCCACCGCCCGACCGGCACGCGATTCCCCAAGAGAACACAGCGAGACACTCCGGTCTGAACGCAGGAAACGCGCGCGCAGCCCGCCTGGTGGCGATTGCCTCGTCGACGGGAGGCCCTATGGCTTTGCAGGAGCTGATCCCGGCGCTGCCGGCATCGCTCTCGGCTGCCGTGCTGGTCGTACAGCACCTGCCTGCCTCCTTTACAAAGTCGCTGGCTGCCCGGCTCGACCGTACGTCACCGCTCACGGTGAGGGAGGCCGAGGAGGGCGACATGCCCGAAACCGGCACGGTGCTCATTGCGCCCGGCGGGCGCCATCTGCTTCTCGACGCGAGGGGCCGGGTGACACTGAGTGACGATCCCCCGCTCTGGGGCGTTCGCCCTGCTGCCGACCTGATGATGAAGAGCGCCGCATCGCAGTTTGGAGCGGCAGCCGTAGGCGTGGTGCTTACGGGCATGGGGCGCGACGGCGCACTCGGAGCGCGCGCCATCACCGCCGCGGGAGGGACCTGCTTCGCCCAGGACGAGGCCACGTGCGTCGTCTACGGCATGCCGCGCGCCGCGCTGGAAGCTGGTGGAGTACAGCAAGTGCTGCCCCTCGGGTCGCTCGCCGCGGCCATTGTGGAGCGAATTGATGGTCGGGGTGGCTCTTCCGGCAGGGCCGCGTAGGTGGAGATCAGTCTGCTCGCAATGCGGCGAGCACAGAGCAAGGAGCAGTGAGGAGACCATGGCGGAAACGGCATCAGGCGTTCTATCGGCGCGGCGCGGAGAGTCCGAGAGCCCGGCATCGGATGACTACGAGCAGTTCAAGCGAGCCGTCCTCAAGAGGACCGGCATCGACCTGAGTCAGTACAAACAGCAGCAGATGCATCGCCGCCTCTTCAACATGGTAGAGCGCGGCCACTACACGAGCTTCATGGAGTACTTCACTCGCATTGAGGGCGATTCTGCCGAGTATGGGCAATTTCTCGACCGCCTCACAATCAATGTCTCGGAGCTCTTCCGGAATCCGGAGAAGTGGGAGGAGCTCCGAAGCGCCATCCTGCCGCCTATGCTTGCGAGGAAGCGCTCGCTGAAGATATGGAGCGCGGGGTGCTCATACGGAGCTGAACCCTACACGCTGGCGATCCTGCTCGATCGGCTCTCGCCGGGAACGCGGCACACGCTGCATGCAACAGACCTGGACAAGAACATTCTGGCAAAGGCGAGAGAGGGCCGATACATCGATGCGGATGTCCGAAACGTCCCGCCAGATGCCATCGGCCGCTACTTCACCCGCACCATGGTCAATGGGCCGGCTGGCCCGGCGGCGGCCTATCAGGTGAGCGCCGAGATACGAAGCCGGGTCCAGTTTCGATCGCAGAATCTGCTGAGTGATAGGTTCGAGTCGGATTACGACCTGATCTGTTGCCGCAATGTGGTGATCTACTTTACCGACCCGGCAAAGGATGCGCTCTTTGAACGCTTCCGCAATGCGCTGGCTCCGGGCGGAATCCTGTTTGTGGGAGGTACAGAGCGCATCTTCAACTCGAAGGAGCTGGGCTTCGAGCTGCCCCTGCCCTTCTTCTATCGCCGGCCGTTGGCATAGCCGGTAGTTCTAACGGTTTGCAGAGTGAGTCGAGGCGTCAGCCTCACGGCGCATAGCGCGCCAGCCGACAATCCTGAGTGATACAAATGAAGTGGCTGCCCGCCAGGGAGGCTGCTCCGGAGGACTTACCGATGGCGAAACGGGTGCTGATTACGGACGACGCGCTCTTTATGCGGGTCACCTTGAAGAACATACTGACAAAGGCCGGCTACGAAATTGCCGGCGAGGCCTCAAACGGACGAGAGTCGGTGGAGCTCTACAACAGCACCAAGCCCGACCTTGTAACGATGGACATCACCATGCCCGAGATGGATGGCATCACGGCGGTCCGGGAGATTCGGAAGCAGAACCCGAATGCCACCATTATCATGTGCACGGCGATGGGCCAGAAGAACATGGTGATGGAAGCCGTCACGGCCGGGGCAAAGGACTTTATCGTGAAGCCCTTTCAGCCAGAAAAGGTGATCGAGGCGGTTCAGAAGCAGATCGGGTAGTGCTGCGCGGGCGAGTTCCGTCTGGCTGCCGCATCCGTGCGGTATAGCCCGGCGAACCAGGAGAGGCTAGAGAGGCAATGAAAGTACAATACGTCAATCCCTTCGTGCAGGCTTCCTTCACGGTGCTGGAGACCGTGCTGGCCATGAAGCCCTCGAAGGGGCAGTTAGCGATGCGGCCGAGTGTATTCACCTCGCAGCAGTGCAACGTGATCACAGGAGTGACCGGCAGAGTCGAGGGCCAGGTCATCTATGGCATGAG
>JBBRJW010000579.1:0-3109 GCA_038218705.1 Chthonomonadales bacterium
GGCGCCATCTCCGGCACTGGTGAGGATCTGTCGCAGAGACGTGTACTTGGCGGTGAAATGCGCCGGGTCGATCGACTCGTTGCCCTCGTAGTCGTGTACCGAGATCACGTCTACCAGCTTATTTCCGCCTGCATTCACGAACGCCTGCATCCAGTTAAGGTCAATGCCGCAAACCGCCGGGCCGACAATCTTCGCCGTCGGGTCGAGGCTGTGGAGCAGCGGTACGACCGTGGAGAGGATGGAGACGTAGGCCTGCGCGGACATGTTGAGATTGGGCTCGTTGCAGAGTTCATAATACTGCACGCGGCCGCGGAGCGGGAGTACCGCCGCGCGAATGTACTCTGCCCCCGTGTTCTGAATCGCAACCAGGAGCTTCGTGCCGTTCGAGGAGGCGCTCTGAATGACCTGATCGTTCATCTGCTCAATGTTTACGCGCAGGAGATTGAGGCCGGTGAACGACTGACGGGCCGGGTCCACCCATGCATTCGTGGGCTGAGCATCGAGCGTGTTCACCATGTTCGGGTACGAGGGCGTGAAGCCGATGTACTTGGACGCACCCATGATGACGTCGCCGTTGGTGTCCGCCAGTACGAACTCGCAGTTGTACCAGCCCCACTTTGGCGGAGTGAAGGTGATCGCGTGCCGCGCGGCGAGCCCATCCTGCAGTGGCATGGTGAAGCTGCCCTGAGCCGCGACATTCTTGAACGTGTCGTAGATATGATACGTCACGGTCAGTCCTGATACCCGCCGAATGGCGGCAGCCATGGCGAAGTCGATCGAGACCGGGTCGAGCGTGAGGCCGACGTTGGACGGCATGTGCATGTCGACGAATGGGAACAGCCCCAGTCGGCGGGTGTCCGTCGGGCTGGCATTCGTCTGGTTCGGGTCCGTGGTGGCCTGGTTCACTCGCAGCACGCAGGGACGAACATGGTGGTCGATTCCGGTATAACCACCGCTGACGCCGACCCAGAGTCGGTCGCTGCTGTCCATTGCGTATGAGATGTGGGAGCCGTAGGTCCACGAGTCGTTCCATGCGAACTCGGCCATGTGCCGCGTATAGGTTCGGAAGTCAGAGCGGAACGTTACGATACTGCCCGGGTTCCCGGGGGTCATGCCGAGGATGTTGTCGTGCGAGTCGACCGCAACGGTGTCGATCAGAGCGCTGCCATCCTCCGCCTGGTTCGCCATCGCGCAGCCCAGAACGGTCAAGAGAGCCCCACTTGGATCGAAGCGATAGATCTGCTCGCTGCCGCCGTAGAGGCAGAGCCCTCCGTCGCTGGTGACGGCCAGATCCGCGCACTGACTTACGGCTGTCGCAAGTGCTATCGGAGCCAGCAGCATCCCGTTGGTGTCGAGCCGCTCCACGCGCGCCGCCACCGGTGAAGAGGCGACATAGATGCGCTCCTGACCGCCGACCACGCGCACCTGGATTGCGCCCGCGCCTGGAATCGGGATCCGCCGCAGGAGGTTCCCCTGCGCGTCGTACTGCAGCACGAGCCCTGCCTTCGGCTGGGTGACGTACACGTGGTTCAGGCTGTCTACCGCCATGTGCCAGGGCGCGTTCTGAGTCCCGAGGATCGGATCATAGATCGAGAACTGGCTCACGAAGTTGCCGCTCCGATCGAACTTCTGGACCAGGAAGTTACCGGTCTTACCGCCTCCGTTTACTACGATCTGAACGTGGCCAGAGAGCCGCCAGGTGAGGTACGTTCCGGTGCCCGTTACCCGAAGTACCTGCGTGTCAAGCAGGGCGCCGGAATCCCCATCGTATACAGAGAACGTCTGGATTCGATAGGGATTCCACGTCTGAGCCGGGTCCTGGCAGTAGAGTGTCACCTGGTGGGCCGCGCCATCTGTAAGGTGCAGATCAGCGATCACGCCATTCGGATGAGTCCATGCTGAGAGGACGCGCTCCCCGATGGCGCTGCCGGGCTTCTGGAGCTGTGGGTAGCCCCAGGGCGCGACTCCCTCTTCCTCACGCGCGCCACTTACCATTGCCGTGGCATACGAGGGGTAGGAGGTGCAGAAGGACGCGACGCTGTAGCCGTCCTGTCCGTAGTGGCCGGTCCAGTTGCCGTAGGTAGTGATATCCTGCCCCACGTACGCTGCGGTCGCGGATCCTACCGGATTTGCGGCTGGCGGATCGACGAATACCCCGGCCACTGCGGGCGAGATATTTGCCGTCATTCCAGTAAGGTGGAAGCGCACCGCGCCTGTGATCGTGAAGACGAGGTAGAGACCGTCCCGGCAGGCTGGCACACTGGTCGAAACGCGCACGCCGCCCGTGGTAGCGTCGAGCGCCTCTACCTTCTGAGCCAGCCCGCCGTTTTGCCAATCTGCCAGGTAGAGCGCCACCTGATGCGGATTTCCGTCTGTAGTGGCGACATCTATGTAGAGATCGTGCGAGTTGATATAGAGCGAATGAAGCCGCGCGGATCCGCCGTTGAGGTCCTGCAGCCCCCGGTAATCGGTGGGGTCGTTGGGCGAGCCGCTTGGGACCCATCCCACGATCGAGACCTGAACGCTGCTGCTATCGCGAGAGCCCCCCGCGGGGATGCGGACCGCCTCTGCGCCATATCTGCCGAGCCAGTTGCCGTGCGTCGTCGTGTCCGTTCGCGCAAGGCTAACCGATGCCAGCGCTGCCGGTGAGCCGAGGCGCACGCCCCCATCCAGAAACAGGCCGCTCAGCAGGACATTCGGTCCTCCCAGACAGGTGGCCCGAATGCGAACGTGGCCGGAGATCGTCCAACTTGCATACGCACCACCTGTAAACCCGAAGAGCCGCACCGAGCTGATGTTGACGCCCGTGGCCGAGTCTGTGACGTCGAACCGCTGATCGCGGCTCGCTCCGTCGAAGTCGACCGCATAGAGCGTAACCGTATGCGATTGTCCATCCGTCAGGTTCAGGTCGAGAACCAGTCCAGGGCGCCCGGCCTGCGCCGCGGCAATTCGCTGTCCCGGGTTGCTGACACGCTGCAGGCAGCGCGCGTTCGGCGCGGTAGGGGCGGCCGACCAGAGCGCGGCGAAAGCGTTCGTCAGCGCCATCTGCGCCGTGCGAGGCAACGAGGATGTATCGCCGAAGACCGACGCGCCCTGGCCTCCGTAGACA
>JBBRJW010000580.1:0-3108 GCA_038218705.1 Chthonomonadales bacterium
ATAGCCAATCACAGTGCGCGGAGCATTCTGTAATTGAGTGATCGGACCGGTAAATACAGTCAAACTGACGTGTCCTTGATTCAGGGCTCGCATGACACTCGTTTGCGCGGTACCCGAGGATTTCCGGAACTTCTGCGCCGCCGAACCGTTGGTCTGCTGGAGAGCGGCTGTCAAAGTGCCTGAGCCGAGGGAGACGCTGGCAGACACTCGGTCCGAAATCTCAGCTCCGGCGGCCGGCGCTCCTGCTAACCCTTCTTCCACTCCTCCCAATCCGCGATCGTGGCATCGCGCATCTTCACGGCCGCGTCATGGAGCCATCGCTCGTCACGCTTCATCAGGTCGCCAGTCACGGCCGAAACGGAATTGGCTGAGCCCAGGTGGATGTTCGCCGTCTCCGCTCCCATTGCGTCGAGGAGGTCCAGCAGTACTTGTTCTGGAAGCGCGGGTTTGAGCTCAATGCGCGAGCAGTCGGGCGCGAGGCGGCGCACAATCCACTGGCCCTGAAGCTGAACGAATGGATCGCGGCAGCGAACGGCCCGATCCATCACGGCCTGATAGAAGATCTCGACCGCGCCGACGGGCCCCGGGGCCCAGACGCAGGCGGAGGGGACGAGAGCCTTGGCCTCGCGAGCGATCCGCCCTCCCTTCCACTCTGTAAGGCCGATGATGCGCGGGTGGCCGAGGCTGCCGATGCCCGCGCGTCGGGATTTCAGCTCGCAGCGTAGGTCGGGGGCAGGCAGTAGATGCTCGATTGCCACGACGGCTGATTCGGAGACCGGCTCGTGCGGGCCAGGGAGCTCCTCGATTTTCGCCCAGAAGGCTACGGGCTCTTTGAGAGCTTCCTGAGCCATATCGCGGAGGCCAGTATTCTCCTCGGCCAGAACGAACGGCTTGCCGCCGAAGCGCATGTGGCGCGTGTAGCCAGCCAGGACGGCCGCGCAGGCGCGCTGCGGGTTGAGCTTTACATGGCTCTCCTGGAAGGCGAGGAGCGCGCTGGCGGCGAGGCGGACGATGTCGTTTGTATACGGTAGGTGGCACGCCTCGTCGAAGTCATTTACTCCCCAGATAAGCCGCCCCTCCGCGTCACGCCACGTCCCGAAGTTCTCCACATGGAGATCGGCAACCGCCAGCACCGTGGGACAGGCCGCAAGGTCCGAGCAGACCTGCGGCCAAACTTGCGCCCAGCGGTAGAACGTAGCGCGGAGGAACGGGAAAGCGGCGACAGCCATCTGCTCGTGCTTGTAGTCGATGTCCGCCGCGATGAGGTTCGTGTAGGCGCCCAGCCAGGTCTCGTACTGTCGGGTGGCCTTCTGAATGTTCATTTTCCAGATTTCTGCGCGAGATCGATGGCAGCAGTGACCGATGCGCGGTCTTCGGATGAGATGCCCAGTCCCTGGAGCAGGGCGAACGCCATCACGCGGTTGCCAAACCCATTCATATGCACGCCGTCCACCGTGAGCACGAGATCGCGCCCGCCCGTAGTCTGCTGATAGGCGCCGATAATCGCCCAGAAGGGCTTCTGAAAGTCGACAAATCGCGCGTTGTGCTCGTTTGCAATAACCCGCAGAGCTGCGTTGTAGCCTTCGACCTTGCGGTTCTCTGGTCCACTCTGGTCCTCGTGAATCACTGTGGTCGAGAGAATCACTACTTTCGCGCCAGTCTTCTCCGCCGCGGTCACCAGCGCTTCGACGTTCTTGAAGTAGTCCGGCAGCGGGATCCCTCTTGGCCCATCGCCCAGTGGGTGGTTATCGTAGAATCCGTGCCATACGTCGTTGACGCCAACGCTGATAGTAATGAGGTCCGGCTTCCTGTCAAGGACATCGTGCTGAAAGCGCGCGAGCATGTCGGTCGTCTTGTTCCCGGAGATCCCTGCGTTAATGGTCTCTATGTTCTGGGTGGGATAGAGCGCGTTCAGATAGTGGCGAACGAGCCAGACATACCCGCCAGGACCCTCGCCGCCCTGGGTAATGCTATCCCCCAGGCAGACGACCCGGTGTACGCCGGCGAGAATGGGTGGGGGAGTGGCTGCGCGCGCAGGCAATTGCGCGGCGAGCGCGGAGAGCATGCAGAGAGCAAACAGAAGCGGGCGGAGCAGGCGCATCGCGACCTCCTGATGAGCGAAAAGAGTGACCCGAGGATTCGAGACCTGGGCTTGTTTCTCCTGCAGGGACCGGATCGCTTGAGTGCCATTCATCCCGGGGCCCCTCACCCGCGGCCAATTCCCGAGGCGCACGGATGCGTGCGCGACGTGGAGCTCACCGCCCTCCTCGGCCTTGCAGTCAACGCCAGAGCACGCCAACCCGATATCGCCCTGGCAACTTATGCGGAAGCAGATCGCCTAACCCAACAAAACCTTGAAATCGCTGCAGGAGATTGCGAGAATATACTGAATTGTAGCAGACAAGCGTTCGCATTGAGACAGACCAGGCGGATCGTCAACCTCTGGAGGTACTGTCAGTGAAACTCAGCCGTAAAGCTTCCTTCTGCATTTCGGGAGTCTCTGTCCTCGCCCTGATGGCGCTTCCGTCGACACGGGTTGCGATTGCAGCGTTGGGCTCGCCCTCCACTCTGGAATCGCCATCGGAGCTACCGGGGGCGAGGCGCATGGCGCTCAGGGTCGCGAACAGACATCCCGGCGACGTCCGGTTACAGGTTGCCGCCGCACTGCGCCAGGTACCTTCCCGCATTGATGCGCCTGACCGGAACCTCGGCGCGCTGCGCGGCCTCACCCCTCGCTTCCCAAACGAGCCCCTGCTCCGAGCGACCATCCTACGGTACGATCTGATCCTCGCCATTCTCTATGGAACGAAGGGCTACCTTCCTGCCTCGACAGCGCCAACCCCTGCCCGCCTTGCCGAGATCGAAGCCGAGGCGCGCGCCGGGGAGGCCTCAGACCCCTCCAACGCGTTCTTCAGCACGGTTCGGGCAGCCGCGGCACTTGCGGCGCACCACGATGCCGAAGGAATCGCCCTGCTGAAGCGCGCCTCCGAGAAGCCCGGCTGGGAGACCTACGAAACCGACACCGGTGAAGCGATCACTGCGCTGGACCGCGAAGCCTTCGCTCATATGGGCGCTCTTAATCGGTATCACAACCTGGGCGAAGAGCCT
>JBBRJW010000581.1:0-3106 GCA_038218705.1 Chthonomonadales bacterium
CGGAAACCGGCGGCGCGCGCAGTGCGGCGCTGGACCTCGAGATGGAACATCCGACGGTCAATGGCCTCGGTGCAGTGGGCGCCCTCGGCTTCCAGAGCGATCCCGAGTTCCCCGTTGATCCTGCCGTGGGCATGCCTCTCCGTGCCGAGTCCAACTCCGACCCCGAGGTTCTCTATGGCCGTCTCGCTTCTGAACGAACACCCCCGGCCGGTACGGTTCCGGACCATCCTGGCCCCGGCGCGCCGCCTGCTCCAGCAAGAAGGCCTGGCTCGCGCAGGGGTCAGCGTTCTGCTCACCGGGGATAGCGCGGTCCACGACCTCAACCTTCGCTACCGCGGTTACGACAAGCCAACCGACGTCCTCTCCTTCGCGCAGCGTGACCTGCAGGCGGGGGCGCCTCCCGCGCCTGCGCTACCGGGTGAGCGCGTGGAGCTTGGAGATGTTATCATCTCCGTGGATACGGCAGCCCGACAGGCGGTCACCCATGGCGTGACGCTGGAGGAGGAGCTCGCCCTCCTTGCCGTTCACGGGGTACTGCACCTGCTCGGGTACGAAGATGAGACCGACGAGGGAATCGAGAGGATGCGGGCGCGAGAGCGTGAGCTTGGTGTACGAAAGGTCGAGAGCGATGCCCTGGACGGCTGTGTCGAGAACGGGAGGCGCGTCTGAAAGCGGGTGATGAACCAGGGCCAGCACGTGTACAGAGAGCGCTCGCGGTCTTCCGATTCGCGCAGGATGGAATACTCCACTGCTTTCGGACCCAGAAGCATATGCGGTTCCACTTCTACACGCTGGTGGGCGTGCTTCTCTCGGGCCTGTTGCTCAACCTCGATAACCGCGATATGCTCGTTCTGCTATTCGCGATTACGCTGGTAATCGTTGCGGAGATGTTCAACACGGCCGTCGAGGCTGTCGTCGACATGGTGAACGAGCACTATAGCCCGGCCGCCAAAGTGGTGAAGGATGTGGCAGCCGGAGCGGTTCTGCTCGCCGCCATGAACGCGCTTATCGCCGGTCTCCTGATCTTTTTCGGCCAGCAGAAGCTGGTGCAGATCCAGCAGGGACTGCAAAAGGAACTTCCACCGGATATCGTGCGTGTTGTGTTTGTCGGGATTGTTCTCCTGGCGCTGGTGGTAGTGATCTCCAAGCTCATCAGCGATACAGGCTCGCCCTGGCACGGAGGAATCATCAGCGGTCACAGCGCCATCGGATTTCTGCTGGCGATGGTGATCTTTTTCAACTCAACCAACCCTGTGGTCGCCATTCTGGCGATCCTTCTTGCCCTACTCGTCGCGCAGAGTCGCGTGGAGGCGGGGGTGCACTCTCTGCAGGAAGTGATCCTGGGAGCGGTGCTCGCCATCCTCCTCACCTCGACCGTCTACTGGCTCATGCCTCGCTTACGCGCGGTATGGGCTGGATGGCACGCCGGCCCGCCCGCGCCCGTCACGGCCCCGCCGCGGCGGTCCGGCAGTTCCGTACTGCCCGCCGAGGGAGAATCACTGCTTGCCGACACATTTATCAAATCGAGCGGCCCGAAGCGCCGCGCGCAGAGGAGCCCGGGCCGGGCGTAAAGCCGGCCCGGAGCGCCCCGAGAAGCAGAGCGCGGGATGGGGGGCGGGCGCGAGCCATCGTCTCCTCGAATCGGTCCCACGCTCTGCGAACCCGCTCTTCGTATCGCTTGGTTTCGTCTCCCTGACCGGCGCGCTGCTCCTGTTGGGCAGATCCGCCGGGGCCTCATCGGGAGAGACGGCAGGCCACCCGGGCTTCAGCGCCTCGCGGTTCGCCTTCCAAATGCTGATCGTCTTCCTGCTGATCGTGGTGAACGCCTTCTTCGCGCTGGCGGAGTATGCGCTGATCACCGTGCGCAAGACCCGGATCCGTCAGCTTTCCGAAGAGGGCAATCGGAGCGCGCGGATGGTTGAGCGCATGCTCGAGCATCCCACCCGAATGCAGGCCACCATTCAGACTGGCCTCACGCTGGTCGCTACCCTCTCCTCGGCGCTCGCCGCCATCAGCGCCGTGGCCCCGCTCGCCGATTGGATCGGTCGAACCGGCCCCTCATTTCTCCACAGCTCCGCCCAGACTGCCGCCCTGATCGCTATCACGCTCCCTGTGGCCGTGGTCTCGCTGGTTATCGGCGAGATCGCACCCAAGAGCCTGGCAATGCGGCACTCCGAGCGGCTTGCGCTCATCTCGGTCTATCCCATTCAGGCGCTCCAGACACTTCTCACGCCCGTAGTTGCCGTTCTCACCCTCCTCGCCAACCTGCTTGTGCGGCCATTCGGGGGCACGGCCAGTTTCACTTCGCCGGCCGTGAACGAAGAGGAGCTCAAGATGATGGTTGAGGCGAGCGAAGAGCAGGGAGTGCTGGCAGCCGAAGAGACCGAGATGATTCACTCCATCCTCGATTTCGGCGATACCGTGGTGCGGAAGGTGATGACGCCGCGCATCGACATTACCGCGCAGGACGTCAGTGCGCCCTTGCCCGAGCTGCTGGCGCTTATCAACCGCTCGGGGCATTCCCGCATTCCGGTCTATGAGGGCGACCTCGACAATATTGTCGGCATCGTGCATGCCAAGGATCTCCTCGCGCTCCCAACCGACAACAGCCGCGATCGCGCCGAGATTCGCGCCGTCATGCGAACGGCCTACTTCATACCCGAGACCAAGAAGGTCGACGAGCTTCTGCGTGAGCTCCGGCGCCTGAGGCAGCAGGTTGCGGTGGTCCGGGACGAGTACGGGGTCACGTCGGGCCTGGTCTCGGTCGAGGACCTGATCGAGGAGATTGTCGGCGAGATACAAGATGAGTACGACCGCGATGAGCCGACAGTGCAGGTACTTGATGCGCGGACTACGCTGCTGGATGGCCGACTCGGTCTGAGCGACGTGAATGACCGGATGGGGCTGGAGTTGCCGGAGGAGGAGGCCGATACCATCGGCGGCTTCGTCTTTAACCTCCTCGGTCATCAGGCCGCGCAGGGCGAGAGAGTGCGCTGGGACCACACAGATTTTGTGGTCGAGGCCACCGATGGACGCCGCATTACAAAGGTGCGGCTGGTCCGGCAGCCGGAAGGAACCCCGATGGCCGCGAGCGCGCCGGGCGAAC
>JBBRJW010000582.1:0-3101 GCA_038218705.1 Chthonomonadales bacterium
CAGGCTACCAAAGCGAAAGGCGACATAAAGGCCAGGATTGATCGGCGAATTGCCGAGCTACACGTCGATGGCGAACGCCGATCCCACCAGTTGAAGCAAGCGTGGGGCTTGACGAAAAAGGCACTCGCCTCATAGCGGAATAGTTGGCACCTAAGCACACAGGAGAACCCGCGACGGCGCGACGCGCGGGTACGAGAACGGCGGCGACGCCCCAAACTACGAGCCGAGTAGCTTCGGTGGGCCCATTCAAGATCCTCGCTACCGAATTGAGCACTTCATGAAAGCCGACCCGGCCTACGGACGCGGTGTCACGGAGGCCCTGGGAATTGACAACCCCGAGCCGAAGCTGGAAATGGCGAAGTAGCAGGCCGCCGAGCCTTACAGGCATCTGTCGTTTAGGCCCTTTGCAGGTCCGGACCATTATGATGAAGCAGCCAACGAACCCGGCCAATACGGAAGGCAGCAAACCGTGTCACAAGCGCCGAACCGACGCCCTTCCGCCGGAGACGTTGAGCGAGCACCGCCGGCTAAGGAAATCGAGCTGGAATCATCTTCGGAGCACGCGATGGCTGGTGATTCTGTCGTCGCCGGTCATCTACGCTTGCGTGTTTCCCTTCCTGCTACTCGATGCGGCGGTGGCGCTCTATCAGTTCGTCTGCTTTCCAATATACGGAATCCCGAAGGTGCCGAGGGGAGACTACCTTGTTTTTGACCGCGGGCGGCTCGCTTATCTAAACGTCATTGAGAAGGTCGGTTGCGTCTATTGCTCCTATGCCAACGGGCTGCTTGCCCTGATTACCGAAGTAGCGGCACGCTCCGAGCAGCATTTCTGCCCGATTAAGCATGCCCGGAAGTTGAATGAGGCACACTCCCGGTACCCCAGGTTCCTGCCATACGGAGATGCCCAGGCGTACCGGACCCTGTCAGATTCAGTAGAGCACGGCTATGGCGACATTACGGAGGGGGAAAAGTGAGGCTTGGCGATGGAGTAAGCCCGTCCGGTGACACGCAAGGATCACCGGGTGCGCAGGCGGATTCTTAAGCGGCGCGTTCGACCGGAAACGCTCGGGAAGGTCCGGGTTCGCAAGGAACAACTTGCCAAAGGCCACGGCGTCCGCGGTGCCGTCTGCCAGCGCCAGCGTAGCGGTATCGCGAGTGAAGCCGCCATTCGCAATCAGCGCCCCTATGAATTCCCGCCGGAGAGCAGGCAGCGGCACGGGTACCGCTCCGTGGCGTACGTCATCGTCCGTGGTTGCGACGAGGTGGACATAGGCAAGTTGGAAGGGATTCAACTCGTGCAGAACCTGGCTGAAAGTAGCCAAGGGTCCTGAGTCCCGCATGTCGTTGAATACGCCGCCGGGAGAGAAGCGAATGCCCACGCGGCCGGGGCCCCACACGTCCACCACGGCTTGCGTGACTTCCAGCGTGAGGCGTGCGCGATTGATGGGCGGGGCCGCCGTATTGGTCCGTGCGGTGATTCGTGCCATCGCGGAGGAACTGATCCAGCAGGTAGCCATTGGCGTTGTGAATCTCCACGCCGTCGAAGCCCGCGGTCTTGGCGCGTTGCGCGCCTTCGGCGTACTGCGCCACAATGCCCGGCAGTTCCGCCGTCTCCAGGGCGCGCGGTGTGACGTAGGGCCGCATGCCCGTCGCCGTAAGGATCTGCCCCGTTCGGGGAGCGAGGGCGCTGGGCGCGACGGGTAGCCCGCCACCGGGCTGGAAGCTTAGGTCGGAGATGCGGCCCATATGCCAGAGCTGTAGAAAGATGCGGCCTCCAGCGCGATGCACGGCATCGGTGACGCGGCGCCAGCCGGCTAACTGCTCATCGGAATAGATGCCCGGCGTATTGGGGCACCCGGTGCCCTGCTGCGAAATCGCAGTGGCTTCCGAGACAATCAGTCCCGCGCACGCGCGTTGCGCATAATACGTAGCCATTAGCGCGTTTGGCACCCGGCTTGGGCCCGCGCTAATCCGGGTGAGGGGAGCCATCATAATGCGATTCGGCGCGACGAGCGCGCCCAGTCTAACCGGTGTGAAAAGTGTTGGAGGTTTCATGATTTTGAGGGACAGCTCTCGGCCTCTTCCAGATAACCAGCCGAGCCGGGAGCACTTCCGGGCCGGTGAGGTTGGGCATTACGATAGTCTCTTTCGAACCGGGGGGCCGGATTCTTTCGCTTTTGGGACTCGACGAGCTCGAGGATGTCGAAGTGCCGGACTGCGCGGCCGGGAAAGAAGCTGTCGATGGCGTCATGTTCGTCCGTGAACAACTCGAGCACCGTTTCCAACCGCGCAGCCGTCAGCAATTCCAGGTGAGCCGGCTGCAGATTGAAGACTGCCAGATTCCCGCCCGGCCTTTCGAAACTCGGCCAGAGCCAAGAGCACGGTGCCCAAGCCGGTGGTGTCGAGTTCGCGCAGGCCGCTGAAATTCAACGCGGCACGAACGTTTCCTGCCTTTAACAGACGGTCGTTTTCGCGCCGGAAGTCCAGGTCTTCCTGCCCCAGGGAGAGGTGTCCCGCCAGATCCAGGATCTCGATCCCTTCCACGCTCCGGCGTGTGATTTCAAGCGACATACTGGTTCACCTGGCAACGCGGGCTGCGTCCCACGGCAATCACTCCTGGTGACTTGTCGCGCGGGTTCGCAGGTCTCGCACGGCGTGGAACCAGTCCTCATCGGGCGATCCCTGGGGGCAGCCTCGGGCCTGCCACAATTCATGCGCCAGAGCCGCGGTGTCCTGGTGCCCAAAGGTCGCGATGCCGTGATCGTTCAGTGCGCTCGAATACACCTGGTCAGTGTGTTCGCTGGCCGCCCGGGAATGCTCAAGGGCTTGCCTGGAGCGCTCGTGGCCGGTCTGGTGGTCCTCTTTCTCGTGGGCTTCGGCGGCGCTGCGATGGGCGTGTGCGGCAACGTCGTGCAACTCCGCGGCCCGTTGATGATTTTCGTAGTGCGATCCGTTGTTATAGCGAGTAGACATTATTTGAGGCTCTCCATCTCCCCGGACTTGTTTTGGGTTTCCTTGGCCACCCTATAGGCGTGGTCCGAGAACTCCAGCGCGCGTTCCGCATGCCAGACGGCCGAGGCGAAATCCCCTTTCTCGTTGTG
>JBBRJW010000583.1:0-3100 GCA_038218705.1 Chthonomonadales bacterium
AGCTTCAGGTGCTTGGCGAGCAGACTCAGGTGCCGGTCTTCGCACTCGAAGGCGCAGCACAGAAGTCGCCGCCCACTATAGCCAGGCTTGCCATAGAGCACGCGAAGCAAACCGGCGCGGATGTGGTGATTCTCGATACCGCAGGTCGCCTCCATATCGACGAGGACCTGATGGACGAACTCGGGCAGATGAAGGCCTGGGTAAAGCCCGATGAGATCCTGCTGGTCGTAGACTCGATGGTCGGGCAGGATGCGGTCAACTTCGCGCAGCAGTTTAATGATAAGCTCCAGATCACGGGCTTCGTAATGACCAAGATGGATGGCGATACGCGCGGTGGCGCGGCGCTCTCCATCCGTGATGTCACCGGAGTGCCGATCAAGTTTCTGGGTGTCGGCGAAAAGCTCGATGCCCTCGAGCCCTTCTATCCTGAGCGGCTCGCGTCCCGCATTCTCGGAATGGGCGATATCGAAAGCCTGATCGAGAAGGCGCAGGAGGCGATCGACGAGAAGAAGGCGCTCGAGCTCGAAAAGAAGCTTCGCGAAAGCAAATTCGATCTGAACGACTTTCTCGATCAGATGCAGCAGATGAAGAAGCTCGGACCCATTGAGAATCTGCTCAAGATGCTTCCGGGCATGAATAGCCAGATGCTTGCTGAGGCGAACCTCGATCCGATGATAATGACGCGCAAGGAGGCGATCGTCCAGTCGATGACGCCCTCCGAGCGCTCTCATCCGGCGATGATAAACGGCCCGCGCCGCAAGCGAATTGCCGCCGGCTGTGGGCAGTCTGTTCAGGACGTTAACCAGTTCCTGAGCGAATTCGAACAGATGCGGAAGATGATCCGCACCATGATGTCGAAAACCCCGGGCGGCCAGCACGCGGCTCCGGTGAAGACTTCGAGCGGGATGAAGAAGATGCCAAAGGGTGGTAAGACCGGCGTCTGGAAGCGATTCGGCCGATAGGCCCCCGCCGCTGAAACTGTAACTCGCTATCGCCCGGCGCGTCTGAACAAGTGGATTGTACAGACGGGCTGGCTCTATCGACTTTGAACGCTGGAAGGAGCATCCAAGAGTGGCAGTCAAGATCCGTTTGAAGCGCATGGGCGCCAAGAAGCATCCCGTCTACCGCATCGTAGTCGCCAACTCAACCGAGTCTCGCGACGGCCGGTTCATTGATACCATCGGCCACTACGACCCGTGCGCCACGCCTCCAACCGTCAGCTTCGACGAGGAGAAGGCGCTCCGCTGGTTGGGCCACGGCGCGCAGCCGACCGACACCACCCGCGCGCTTCTGCGCAAGCAGGGGCTCCTGGCCCGACTCGATGCGGCAAAGGCAGCCGCCCGCGAAGAGCAGGCCAAGTAGATACTGTTGTTTTTTCTCACGCCGTGAGAAAGGATGCCGCCGTGCAGAGCTTGATTGAGTATCTGGTAAAGGCTCTCGTAGACGAACCGGAACAGGTTACGATCACCGAGGTTTCGCAGGACGAGACAACCACCTATGAGGTTCGCGTTGCGCCCGGAGACCTCGGCAAGGTCATCGGCAAGCAGGGGCGTATCGCCAATGCCCTCCGCACGGTGGTTAAGTCGATCGCAATGAAGGACAAGCGCAAGGTCTACGTGGAGATTATAGCGTAGTGACCTTTGCGTGGCGGATTCCGTATGGCACATGAGGAGTTCGCGCTGACGGTCGGGGAGATCACGGCGCCATTCGGCATCAAGGGCGAAGCCAAAGTTCGCCTGGACACCGACTTCCCGGATCGCTTTGCCCGCATGAAGCAGGTATGTCTCCGGTGGGCCAGTGGAGCTACTCGAATCGCTGAGATCGAGACCGCGCGCGTAAACCAGGGCCAGGTCGTGCTCAAATTGCGTGGTATCGATACCCGCACGGATGCTGAGTCCCTGCGTGGCGCTATGCTGCAGATTCGCCCGGATGAAGCGGTTCGCCTGCCTAATAACGAGTTCTATATTCACGATCTGCTGGGCTGTATGGTAGTGCTGGAGAGTGGACGCGAGCTCGGCCGCATAAAGTCTGTGCTTCGTGGGCCCGGCAATGATGTCTACGCCATTGGCGAGGGGAAGGATGAGATCCTGCTTCCCGCGGTGCGCGACGTGGTCAAAAGTGTTGATATTGTCGCGCGCACGGTCGTTGTCTCTCCGACGCCCGGGCTGATGCCAGACGAGGCCGAGGAGGCGTGAGCCGTCTCGCGCAGCGCGCGCAATGCAGATAGATATCGTTACCCTCTTCCCGGAGATGGTGGAGGCCGCTCTCGATCACAGCATCGTGAAGCGCGCCCGGGAACGGGGCCTGGTTACGATCCGAACCGTTAATCTGCGTGACTATACCCGCGACAGGCATCGCAGCGCCGACGACGTGCCCTATGGCGGCGGCGGTGGCATGGTAATGAAGGTAGAGCCGATCGCACTCGCTCTCGACGAGCTGGCTCCCGAAGACCTGCCCCGGCCACGCATCGCACTTACGGACCCGCGGGGCGAGCGCTTCTCGCAGGCGAAGGCGCGCCAGTGGGCCGGCGAGCCGCACCTGATCTTGATCTGTGGGCACTACGAAGGGGTTGATGAGCGTGTGCGCCGTCACCTGGTGACCGACGAAGTCTCCATTGGAGATTATGTCCTGACAGGTGGCGAGCTGCCCGCACTGGTAATCGTCGACGCGGTGACCCGCCTTCAGGCTGGCGCACTGGGCGATGAGGACGCACCCGACAGGGACAGCTTTGCGGAAGACCTGCTGGAGTATCCGCACTACACGCGCCCGCGCGTCTTCCGCGGCTGGGAGACACCGGACGTGCTTCTCTGCGGTAACCACGCGGAGATAGAGCGCTGGCGCAGGTGGCGTCAGCTCCACTCGACCCGCGAGCGCCGGCCGGACATGTTTGCGCGGATAACGCTCTCCGAGCAGGACCGCAAGCTGCTGGAAGTGGAAGAGCCGAGCATTCCGCCCGACCACAAGGCGCTGAAAGCCTTCCGCCGGAACGAACCCGGCGTGTCTGAGAGTGAACGAGAGCTGCAAAAAGCGCTCATTGACAACGAATCGCCGTATCTGGCGCAGAGCGAGCTGCCCATTCCGATTCAACCGGATGCTGGGG
>JBBRJW010000584.1:0-3098 GCA_038218705.1 Chthonomonadales bacterium
AGTCACGTTCTCTCCTTTAGAGGGATCAGGCAATCAGAGCAGGCCGCTCCGCTTTCTCACCAGCCACTCCAGAGTGAGTGGCGTCAGGAAGAGTAGCAGCAGAAGTGGCGCGTTCCAGAGCTCGATCTCCTGCTCGGAGCGGATCACAAGCGGATGGTCCGGCAGCCCCTTCGCCCACTTCAGAAGGTCGGTGGGTGGGTAGTACTTGCCACCGCCGGCCGCGGCGATGCGCTTGAGCGCGACTTCGTCGAGCTCAGGCTTCTGCCGCTCCAGCGCCTGAGTCTCCACAAGGAAGGCGGCGGTCGCCTTCGCCTCGGGGTTGGCAGGAGAAGTGAGAGAGATCTCGAACTTGCCGAGCCGATCCGGCTGGAGGCTCGTGGTGTAGAGGCCCGGCGAGCCCGGAGCGGACTGCAGGACAAGCTGCTGGGTCTGTCCGTTCTCATTGCGGATGGTCGCCGTTGCGCTCGGCACCTTGATCGGATGATAGTATGCGTCGAGAAGCCGCGCATTGAGCTGCACCCGGTCGCCCAACAGGTAGTTGCTCCGGTCCGCATTGAGCTGAACGTATCGACTGTTTCCGGGCAGCTCCTTTGGGGTGAGCGTGCGGAAGACCTGGCCCCAGTAGCGATAGAAGTACCTGTCGCCAACCTTCCACCGCCACTTCCAGGTGCTGTCGACGAGCTCCATGTAGCACTTGCCGGCGCCGAACGCCTGTGTCGCGACCAGCGGATAGGGCCCGTCTGCATTCCGGCGTGTCGGATGCACGGCAAGCGCCACAGCGCCCGGCTTCACTCGCTGCGTTCCAGCGACCCAGAACATTCCGGGCAGATCCTCGGCCCAGGTGCGCTCGTTCTCGGCTTCGGTGTCCTCGAGCTGCATAACGGGGCTGTGCTTGCCCTCGGTCGTGAGCTGCCAGAGGAAGGGCTCATCGGTGATAACGGGATCGGGCGAGGGTGAGATAACGACCGGCATAACGGCCTCGAGCGGCGTACCGGCGTACTCGTGGGGCATGTGCTGCTCGCCCGCGATAATGAGCATAGATGCGCCGCGATCCTCGACAAATCTGCGGAGCGCCTGAAGCTGAGTATCCGAGAAGTAGGAGCGCGGCACGTCGCCCAGCACAACGATGTCGTATTCGAAGAGCTCCTTTTCCGTTGCGGGGAAGCCGCGAACCTTCAGGTTGCCCTCGCCGCCCGAATTCAGGTCATCCCCGGAGAGGAGGAGGCAGGCGAAGTCGAGGCTCGTGTCACGCAGAATGGCGTTCTTCAGGTAGCGGAACTCGTAGCGCGGCTCTCCCTCAACATAGAGCGCCTTGAGCTTTTTGCTGATGACCGACTGGAGGAACGAGCGCTTGTTATTGGTGAGCGTGATCTCGCCAGGCTGCGGAGCAACACTCACCGTGTATGCGAACCGCCCGCCCTGGGAGGGCACGTAGTTGAAGTGCACCTCCTGCTTCTGATCGTCCGGACCGAATCGAAGCGACTCGCGTCCAATGACCTCTCCGCCGCGCTGCAGCACAACGGAGACCGTCTTGCCAGCATACCCGCGCTGCGAGAGCGCGGCATAGACCGTGACCGTATTGTTGACGCGAACTACGTCGTCAGCCAGAACCGAGATGAGGGCGACGTCCTTTGTCTTCGTGGGATCGCCGAACCCTGTCGTTGAGACTTTGAGGCCAAACTGGCGGGCGGTATCCGCCACGAGCAGGGGGTCGTCGCCAAGGTTGCTCTCGCCATCGCTTAGTACCATGGCTCCTGCCACCGGCTGTCCGGCGAGCTCGTCGAGCGGCCGGTGAAGCGCATCGCCCAAACGGGTTGAGTCCGCGGCCTGAGGATCGGGAGCGAGGCTGAACTGGTAACGCGAGAGCTTGCTGCTCTCGCCGGGAATCGCGATTGCGCGACTCTTACCAGCGAAAGAATAGGCCCGGACACTGAAGCGCTTTGCGAGCTCCTGCACCACGCGAGAGTGGTTCAGCGTGAGGTTGACGCGGTCGAGACGCGACAGGCCGGCTACTCTTCCAGGATCGACGCCGGTCGCTTCTGACTCCACAGTGACGCGTGCGCCAGGCAGCCGCGCGTCCGGGTGCGACATGGAGTCGGAGGTGTCCACCATAAGCACAACGCTTGGCCGAACACTGTCGGCGTGCGTCAGGCGGAGCACCGGCTGTGCAAGCATCATCAACAGGGCACAGAGGGCAAGCATGCGCAGCAGGACAAGTGGTCCCTTGACAAGCCAGGAGGGGCGCCTCCCATCCCGGTAGTAGAAGAAGGAGAACCAGAGGAGCGCGAAGAGCAGAAGCGAGCTCAGGACTACCTGAGGCCAGGTCGCCGCGAATGCCAGGTGCATTCTATCGATCTTGCGCGCGGCCTCCGGGGCGAGTCCGAGCAGGCGCTGGAGTAGGGGAGAGGTTTCTATAATTGACAGGCTCATGGGCTTCCAGACGCGGAGAGAGGGTTGAGCAGGGCCATTCCGGGCGGGCGAGCCGACCCAGGCGACACCCAACACAAAGAACAGCAGCCATTTGCAATGCGTTTCGACGCCCGGGGCCCGGCGAAGTTACAACAATCCGGAGAACGGCGACCGCCGGCGCCGAACCCTGTCGGCCAGATCCGTAGATGCCATTATAAGGGCCACGGGGATTCCCGTCAAGCAGCTAACGGGCGCGAGGCCATGACTGGCCTCGCGCCCGTTAGCTCCGTACAGATTGTGGATCGCTCCATCACAACTTCAACCAGGCGCGGCGGGGTGCGCCCGGCCTCCACTGCGAAAGTCTCGCACCGTCTAGACTGCCGCGACGTTGATGAAGCTCTCGGCGAGTTGCGTAAGCATCCTGTCCGTCTGCTCCTCTTCTTCGAGAGTCTGCTGCAGGAGCACCTCGGCCTTCTTGTTGCCGAGGAGGCGGGCATACGTCCGGACCGTTCCGTAACCGGCCATCTCGTAGTGCTCCACATGCTGGGCCGCCGCAATCAGTCCGGCGTCCATCACTTCATGCGGCGCCTCCTTCTGCAGGAGCTCCGCGCCCTCTTCCAGAACGCCTTCCATTCCCGAACAGTGCTTGCCGCGTGGTCCCTCGCCAAGCTCACCGAAAATCTGCTCCA
>JBBRJW010000585.1:0-3090 GCA_038218705.1 Chthonomonadales bacterium
CCCCAGGTAGTCCCAGAGCGCCGGCTCATGGACCATCTGGCTGGACTCGAAAGACAGGTTTTTATAGCTGTGGTCCCGGCGGTTCCGGAATCCTTAGATCCCCAGGGTTCCGGGGTCCTTACCGGTCATCATGCACATCCACGCCGGTACGGTTATGGGGGGGACCGTGCTCTCGAGCGCGCCGTAGACTCCGCGCTGCATAACGCGGCGAAGGTTCGGGAGCCGATCTGCCCAGAGGTCGAAGATGAGCTCCGGAGCGCCGCAGTCGAGGCCGATCACGCAGACCTTTCCGGCCGACGGTTGTGGAAGCGATGACATAAGAAGACCTTCCTGCATAAGTGGTTGCGTATCGAAACGATTATAGGCCGTGTGGCGCGGCGCGTCAATAGAACGTGACTCGTAGGGACGGGATCACGGCACTCTGCACGGTCGCTCCGCTGTCTCTAAAGCAGATGCGCCATGGGGGCGAGTCCGAAGAAAAACCTACTTTTGTGGGTGGGCGCAGGGCAGGTCGACCTCGACGGTTACCTGGATCGCATCTGATCCAGAAAAGCAGGCGCTCCCGTCGGCGTCCTCGCGAAGAGCGACGATATGGGCGGGCGAGAGAGTGATATCGAGCGCCCCGGCGTCAACCGTGAGCCCGGCCTCGGAAGCGGCGCGGAGCGAGACGCGCCAGACACCCGGCGCGAGCTCCTCCGTGATGACGCCGTGGGCGGCGACGCGGGCGAGCTCTTCGGATGTCGGGCGAAGGCGGAGACTCTGGCGGGTCCAGCGTATCTTCATGGCGGGCCTTTCGGGCATGGTGGGTTGAGAGAGAGTATACACCGCGCGGAGGCGCAGCGGGGCGGAGCCCGTGCCCGTTCGCAGCCCGGTTGAGCCTGAAACGGGTATTATAAGTAATGTGCTGTTAAATGCGGCAATACACGTTCAGAAGAGGTCTAGTATGATGCGCCATGATGCGTCAGAGGATGTTGGCGATGAGTTGCGGGCGGGTAAGAGAGATGGGGTCGAAGCAGAGCTGGCAGACCTGACGGATGTCGCGCCGCCGACAGAGGGAACTCGCACACCCCGTGATCCGGTTCGCACCGACGGGCGGACGGTCGTGATAAGCCTGCTCGCAGCAGGGGTAGCGGTGGCCGCGGCGGTCACCGCCAGGCTGCTGGCTGGGCTAATTGGGCTGGCCACGAACATTGCCTACTATGGGCGATTCTCCACACGCTTTGTCTCCCCTGCAGGGCACCATCTGGGCAACTGGGCGATCCTGCCACCCGTCGTCGGCGGACTACTGGTCGGCGCAATGGCACGATACGGATCTCGGGCCATTCGTGGGCATGGAATACCCGAGGCGATGGAGCAAGTGCTCACCAACGAGAGCCGGATTCCGCCGCGCCTGACGTTTCTGAAGCCGCTTTCTGCCGCCGTTGCGATCGGCACAGGCGGTCCATTCGGAGCTGAGGGTCCGATCATCGCGACGGGTGGCGCGCTCGGCTCGTTCGTGGGGCAGGCTCTGCATACCACCGCCGTAGAGCGCAAGACGCTGCTGGCCGCGGGGGCGGCAGCGGGTATGACCGCCACGTTCGGCTGTCCCGTCGCAGCCGTCCTGCTGGCCGTGGAACTCCTCCTCTTCGAATTTCGGCTTCGATCGCTGCTTCCGGTGGCCCTCGCGTGCGCTGTAGCAGCTGGCGTGCGCGATCTGGCGGTAGGGAGCGGGGCAGTATTTCCGATGGTGGGGATCGGCCCGGCCACCGGCGCGGCCCTGATCTTCTACCTCGTGCTGGGGGCGGTGGTGGGTCTGGCGGCCGTGGGCGTTACCAGACTGGTCTATTCCGTCGAGGATGCGTTTGAGCGGCTTCCGATCTCGTGGGTCTGGTGGCCGGCGCTTGGCGGCCTGGCTGTTGGTATCGTAGGACGGTTCGCGCCGCATACGCTGGGGGTGGGGTACGACAACATCGAGCGGATTGTTGCGGGCACGCTTACCGGACGAGTCGTGCTGCTGCTCTGCCTGGCAAAGCTCCTCTCATGGTCCATTGCACTTGGGAGCGGCACCTCCGGCGGTACGCTTGCGCCACTTCTCACCATCGGCGGTGGGCTCGGCGCAGTCCTGGGCGGGGCCATAGCGTCGGCCGTGCCTTCGCTGGGTATCGATCCGCGGGTGGCTGCACTCGTCGGGATGGCCGCAATCTTCGCGGGCTCGTCGCGGGCACTGCTTGCATCGGTGGTCTTTGCCTTCGAAGCCACGCAGCAGCCGGCCAGCCTTCTGCCGCTGCTCGCGGGCGGCGCAGCCGCGTGCCTCGTCTCGGCGCTCTTGATGAAGAACACGATCATGACCGAGAAGATCGCTCGCCGGGGCATTCGCGTGCCGTCCGACTATGGCGCGGATCATCTCGACCTGGTGAGCGTTCGCGCTGCGGCTACGGCTGAAGTCGTGACGCTCCGTGCGGAGCAGGATCTGGCGGAGGTACGCCGCTGGCTGGGCAGCCCGGGTGTTCCCCGACACCAGGGCCTGCCGGTTCTGGACGGAGTGGGGAGGCTGATCGGAGTGCTGACGCGCCGCGACCTGCTCGGAGTGGATATAAGCCCGCAGACACGAATGGGCGATCTTGTGGCACGCCCGCCGGTGGTTATCTACCCGGAGAATTCGCTGCGCGAGGCGGCCGACCACATGGTTCACGAGGGGGTAGGGCGGCTGGCCGTGGTTGAGCGGGACGACCCGTCTCGGCTCGTTGGCATCCTTACACGCGGGGATGTGCTGGCAGCGCACGGCCAGCGCCTGCGCGAGACGCACGAGACGGGCCGCACCATTCGGCTCAGGCCTGTGTCGACGGCGGTCAGTGGTCCGGCGGAGTGAGCCGGGCAAACCCGGCACGCAGGAAGGAAGGAATCCCACATGGAGAAGCGAACGTCCTAATGGTTAGCGCATGCAGGTTGGTCGCCCGGTCCGGCGATGCCAGTGACGTTGGGCGACGCGCGGGCCTGAAAGCGTAAACGAAACCGAGCCGGACTGTGAGAATCTCGCGATCCCGTGTGCGCTTCCACACGCGGGCGGCGTGGAACCGTGTGAGGAGCACTGCGGTGGATGAAGGCGCGCCA
>JBBRJW010000586.1:0-3083 GCA_038218705.1 Chthonomonadales bacterium
TGCCTCCGGATATCACCTGGTACCGCAGGCGGACAGTCTCCTTGCCAGATTTGTCCGGCTTTTGTGTCCAAGCGCCGGCAAGCGACTTCAGTTTTGCGAAACAGACCTCGCCGGAGGTCTCCTGCGGTTTGGGCCTTCCGACTTGTGCAGCAGACTGTAGCGCGCCGAATGCGCCGAGAGCGAGCAGGCACAGCGCGATCGCGCCGGTCGAGTACTTATTCAACTGTGTGGGCCTTTCTGAGGCGACAATCCGGTCGTCGAAGATGTTGGCAGCCACGTCAACGAGTGGAGGTGAGCTAATGCAAGGTGGCTTGCTGGCTTCTATTATATCATGAAGAACCTCGCTCGGACGCTGCAGTGTAAACGCGTCCCGGCTGCTCGTCGCCACGCCACATTGGCTGACCCGCGTCGAGACATGGTGCGTTCACCTTGGGCAGCCTTCGGTTCGCCGACCTGCGGCCGATTACCCGGCGACGGCCACGAACCCCGTCGATCCGGTGCTGGGCACCTCGGCGCATGTGTGTTATCATTGCTATCAGGTCGGCCGATAACTGTCGGTTGTTCGCGCCTATCGATGGGCGCGGCCCGAATGTTGGTCGCCGCGGCTGGCCTACAGGGCACAGAATTGGGCTGGGGAGTGGTGTGCCCACGGCCGAGCACGTCCTTGTTGCGGGGAAGTTGGGCTGTTGTGACCGGGAGAGAGAATATGACTGCCAGCGACATTGTTGAGGAACTCAAGCCCAGTGGCACCGAACAGACCCGGAATATCTTGCTGAGAAACGGAGCCCGGGAGCCGGTCCTCGGCGTCAAGGTCGAGGAGATGAAGAAGATCCAGAAGCGCGTGAGGATGGACTACCGGCTCGCTCTGGAGCTCTACGACACGGGAATTGCTGACATGCAGTACCTTGCGGGGCTAATCGCTGACGACGCAACGATGACCATGCTCCATCTGCGAAAGTGGATCGAAACCGCTAACGGTGACATGGTCGCCAGGTATACGGTCCCGTGGGTGGCCTCGGGGAGTCCTTGTGGCCGGGACGCTGCGATAGAGTGGATCGCCTCCAGCGATGAGGTGACTTCTGCGGCCGGCTGGCCGACTTACGGCAGCATGGCCTCCACCAGGGCGGACGCGGACCTGGACCTGGCCGAAATCGCACAGCTCCTCCAGCGTGTAGAGTCGTCGATTGAGCAGCAGGCGAGCCGAGTCAGGGTTGCGATGAACAGCTTCGTGATATCGATCGCCTGTTACGTCGAGCCCCTCCACGAACTGGCCGTCGAGACGGCCAGCGCCCTGGGCAGGGTCGCAGCCGAACGCTCAGGGTCGTGCACGACCCCCTGTGCGCTGGATCAGATCCAGAAGTTCGAGGCCCGCAGCCCGATCGGCAGAAAGCGGAAGACCGCGAAATGCTGATCGGGCCATCGGGGCCAGAATCTGCTCACGCTACGGGCTATCGGGGACCAGCGAGACGCGCACGTCTTTGTAAGACGGATCAGCTCCGCCATTGGTGCGGAGCGTGAAGACCAGGTCCTTAACGTGGGTCTCGCTCGGGACACTAAAGATGATCGGGAAGCTCATGCCTGCGCCGGGAATGAGCGGCGTGGTCTGGATTGGCGCGCCCTGAAAGTCGTAGGCGACCGGCGGGTGGGAGACGCCGGCAGTGTCGGCGAGCGCCGTATTCATCTTTGCGTCGCCGATGGCGGTCCAGAGCTGGGCCTTCGCCTTCTGGCCATTGGAGATCCGGCACTGAACGATGACCAGTTTGTAGTCGGCCTTCGGAGTGAGAACGTGCGTGGAACTGTTCAGGTGGGAGAGGCCAGCGGAATCGTAGGTATCGGCATCCGACTTCATCGTGTAGGATTCCGGCGTCAGGACGCTCAGGACCTGAAACCGCCATCGGCCGTCGAACAGCACATCGCCAATCTTGCCCTGCACTGCGCCCTCGATTGCGTTTGCGCCGCCGGGCTTCGTGATCTCGTAGCCATCGGCGCGCTTTACGACCACCATGTTCAGTGCCTTTGCGACGTCGGCCAGCCTAACGTAGGCGCTTCCGTCGATAACGCGCACATCGCTCGAGGCCACTTTGCCGTTCATAAACAGGCTGGACCCCGCCGCCGCCCATGCTGCGCCCACCGCGCCGACCAGACCGACCGAAAGCACGACTCCGGTTATCTGTGAAATGGAGTGTTTCATATTCCGCCTCTCTTGATAGGTGCAATTTAGCGAGTCGATTACGTGATGGTATCACACTTTAGAAGTTCATGACTTTGAATTTCCTCCCGGCGTGTCGCCGCGGCGCGGCGCTCGTCCGCAAAGTGGCCACGTCGTGATGCCGAAGCCGTGCCGGTTTGCCCTTCAGGAGTGAGTCGGGCCGTTCCACTCCTTTTGTAGCGGGCCAGGCGGCAGGTTCCGACAGAGTGAACGCGCACGGCCGGGTGCGCGGAGGCCTTGAGCTGGTCTGGCTCGTCCCCAGTGGGCTCCCAATATAGCGCCAGGCCGCGCCCTGCAGGAGCGCGGCCGTCGATTTGTTGAAGTCCGACACTGGCGCATTGTCGATTTGCCGTCCATCCGCACGACTAAGCTGTGAAGGCATCCCAGCGGCTCTGCCCACCAATCGATAAAGGAGATATCATGTCTCAGTACCTGATTAGCAACTACGTCCCGGATGGCTTCGATTTTGCCTCCGTAACCGAGGAGACGATTGAAGCGATACATGCGCTCAACCGTGAGATGATCGCTGCGGCCATCAGGAAGCTCGCCTGCGGTGTAACTCCGGCTGCTTCCGCGAGATTGCTCCGGACGCAGCCCGACGGCACGGTGCTCGAAACTCAGGGGCCGTACCTCGAGACGAGCGAGCACCTTAACGGCTTCTGGATACTGGAAGCCGAGAGCATGGATGAGGCGCTTGCGTGGGCGAGAAGAGCTACCATCGTCTGCGATTTGAGCGGCGAGGTGCGCGAGCTTCACTTCTCCCCTGCGCCGTGACCGGGAATCGCTCGCGGCGAGCAGCCGCATGGCTTTCGGCCACGGTCAGAAAGTGGAGGTGCGTGGAGTGCGGAGCAATGTGGAAGACGGGCTCTGGATA
>JBBRJW010000587.1:0-3070 GCA_038218705.1 Chthonomonadales bacterium
GAACTTGTCGGCGAGATAACCCCAAAGAGGCATCGAGCCGAGCGACGCGATGCCGCCGATGGTCGCCAGCACCTGGAGGGTGGAGTAGCCGAGGCCCAGGTTTTTCAAGCTGTAGACGGTAAAGAAGGGCGCGGCGAAAAACTGACCCAGGCCGAAGACCGTGTTGAAGACGATGAGCCGACGGAAGTTTCGATCGGCGAAGGGAGCGCGGTAGTAGCGAATGGCGGAGGCCACGCCCCGGTTCCCCGACTCGGGCGCGGCTTTGCGCGGCGGCTCGGGCTGCCGTCGGATCGCAATAAAAGAGCCGATCCCGGCCAGCACTGCGATGCCAAAGAGAGTCCCGAAGCCGTAGGCCTCCCAGTGATGACGCCTCGTGGAATAGTCGAGGAACCAGGCTGCCGGAAGCGAGATCACCATGCTCACAACGCCCGCGATCATATTGCGGCGGCCGAAATAGCGGCCCCGGTGGTCCGGTGGCACGAGGTCGGACATCCAGGACGTCCAGGCTGGCACGGTGGCATGCAAGAGGATGTACGCGAGCGTGAAGAGCAGCAGAAACGGTACGAGGGCACCGTGTGGCGAAAAGAGAAGCGGCAGCAGTAGAATCGGCAGGAAGAGCGATCGGCCAATGATCGAGAGCGTATTGACGAAGCGTTTGCGCGCTGGAAGACGGTCGCCCAGAAATGAGGCTACGACCTGCACCAGACCCGCAAAGATCGGAATAGCCGTGATGAGGCCGAGGGCGGCCGAGCCAGCGCCGAGCCAGAGCGCATAACCGGTCAGAAAGGTACCGGTTGTGAGCGCGCCCCAGATCGTCGAGGTGGAGGCCTCCCATACAGAGGCACGGAGCCCCGCAAGGACTTCCAGCCGGTTGAGTTCGCGCGGCGCAGCGGCTCCGGCGCAGGGAACACCTGGCTCTTCAGGGGGCGGAGACGTTAACTCCTCGGGCGATGCCATAGGGCCTTCTCTTCGTCGACGCAGCCGCGGCAAAAAGTCTGTTACATTGTGTGCCGTCCGACAAGCCGGTTACGGGCAGGACGTTTCAACGATGCGCAGCGCGCACTCGGCATTTCGGAGTGCCATGCGCTCCAGGCCTGCGCCGGAAGCGCGCAGCATATCGCGCCGGTCGGGAGCGACTTCGATCAGTCTGCCCACTCGATCGGCGACCTGATTGGGGTCGAAGCCCCGCCAGCCTTCCATCGAGTCCTGCAGGCCGATGCCGCGCATGAGGCTCTCGACCTTTGGATCATACGCCAGGGCGAATGGAGGCACTCCTGCGTGGATGGCGAAGATCAGCGCATGGAGGCGCATCGCCACGACGGCCTCCATTCGGCCAACCAGGCCAAGCAGCTCCGCTGGCGTCCACTCCCGAGTCAGCAGCGCACACTGTTCCGGGGCGGAGATCTGGCTCTTTACCAGCCGGGCAAAATCAAGGTCGCGCGGTCGGTGCATCGATAGGAGCGCCACCGGCACCCCGGTTCGGTGGGTGATCGCATCCACCAGCCTCACATAGGCTGAAACGGCGCTCTCCGCCTGTTCGCCCCATGCTCGGAGCGCCAGCCCGATCATGCGGCTGCCAACGGCGAGTCCCTCGGCCGTCAGGAGCGCATCGACCCGATCTTCGGAGGCAGGCGTAAGCGCAAACACGGGGTCGGCCGTCACCTCAATGACCGGCTTACTCACGCCAATCGACGTGAGCAGGCGCGCCGACGGCTCGTCTCGCACCGTAATATAGCACGCTCGGTTCGCGACGAGGCGTACCAGAAACCGGGAGGAGCGGCGCTTCAGGGGGCCGATTCCCTG
Organism: Chthonomonadales bacterium; assembly: GCA_038218705.1. Taxonomy (GTDB): domain Bacteria; phylum Armatimonadota; class Chthonomonadetes; order Chthonomonadales; family Chthonomonadaceae; genus JBBRJW01. The sequence continues at coordinate 1,804 of JBBRJW010000587.1, forward strand.
AGCATAAAACATGTAGGGCACGCCCATTGCTCGCGCCATGCGGCAGATCCAGAGGTAGTAGACAAGCGACCGAACGCTGGTCGTATCCTGGAGCAGGCTTCCTCCGCCGGAGAGGAGCAGGTCGGTATTCCTGAGCTGTGCGCGCACCGGGCCGAGATGCATGCGGTGGACAGCATTCAGGCCGTGGAGCGCATGGGTCTGCTCCGGGTCTTCGGAGAGCGCGGTTACGCTGGCAGACCCGCCGGAGAGAGAGCGGAGGGTCTGCGCGATGGCAGCTAGCACGGCCTCGTCTCCCACGTTGCCGCACCCATAGTAACCGGAGACCGTGAACCGCGGGCATGAAGGCAAGGTGAGGCTCATCCCGCAGGATCCTCCGCTCCCTCCGTCGAGGGCAGAACTCGCTCAAGGACCAGAAAGAGAGCCGCGCCGAGACCCGCCCCGAAGAGCAGCCCGAGGAGACCACGCCAGATTGAGATCACCAGCGGCGTATGGATGTGGCAGAAGGTATTGAGCAGGGAGACCTGCCCGAGACTGCCAAGAACGATGGCCGGAACCGCTAATCTCCGCCGGCCGCGCCACCACCATGCGATCCCAAGCAGAAAGAGCGGATGGCCGACAAGGAACTCCTTGGTGCGCGGCCTGACAGGCAGTATCCTATCGAGCAGCGCACGCGACTTGAGTTCGAAGCCGGAGACTCCGACCCCGGCGTCATTTCCCGTGCGCGCCACGACGAATGCCAGCAGTACCAGAGCGATAAGGCCGAAGATCAGTGTTCCCCAGCGGGAGGGCTCGCGGAAGCACCGGCTAAAGGCGGCGCCGGCCCGAGAGCGCCACCCGGCTACGCTCTCCTGCGGAAGGGCGGCTCCCCCGGCTGCCGCGGCTGCCGCTATAAGGAGTATCGGAAGCGCGTGCTGCGCCTTGATCCCCAGGAACTGGCTCGCCTGTACAATGAATGGCCGCGAGGCGAGTAAGCCTACCACATGCACGATCCCAATCCCCGTGATCCCGGCAGCCACGAAGAGAGCGCTCAGTGCGCGGCGCAGGCTCTCTCGAGCGGCAAGTGGCTCTCCGGGACTTCCATCGTCGAGGCGGTCGGGCAGTGTCCGCAGACACGCAGCCGCAGGGAATGCGATTCCCGCCAGGAGCGCCACAATCCTTCGGCCGGTTTCACCCGGCAGGAGCAACGCGGCCAGACAGAGCAGCGTCGTGGCAAGCAGGGTTCGTCCGGGATGGGCGAGCGGCATGAGCAGCGAGAGCATCCAGGCGA